>JAUXHQ010000064.1 GCA_030621455.1 Deltaproteobacteria bacterium | reverse complement strand
ACGGGAAACGAATTCTTTCAATGTATCATTCTGTGGAGTACCCTTCAACTTTGCCATGGGTATCCCCCTCTTCTCTGCAAGTGCTACATACATTGCAATAAGGATATTTGCGGGGGCATTAATAGTCATATTTGTGGCGACCTTGTCTAGATCGTTCTCGCCGGTAAATGCTTCACATATTACCTCAAGGTCTCTCAGAGTATCGACTGCCACGCCTACCTTGCCAACCTCTCCTTCAACCATCTCATTGTCGGAATCGTACCCGCACTGGGTGGGGAGATCAAAGGCGAGGTTCGGACCGCCTGTCCAGCTCAATTTCGCCATCTCTTTGTAATAATCCCTCGTATCTTCCGGGGTACCATACCCGGAATATTGTCCTGACCTCTTCAACCCCCCCGGCTTGGCACCCCTCTGGATCCTCGGCACAAGATTCACAGAATAAGAGGCCGCAGTAAAGGGGTATTGGCCGGGGAAACCAACATCTCTCTGGAAGTCAAAATCATCGACATCTAAAGGCGTATGGAACTTTGTCGGCCTATCCTCCATCCTAAATCTCCTGGCTGCCGGCAACAATACCTTCTCTTCCCACTGCTTTCTCTCCTCCCTTATATCGTTCATCTTATCTTTTTTATCGATCATAAACCCTACCCCTTTCATCTTTGATATCTTGGCCAGGTTCACCGCTTGCCGGCTATTTGCTTCGCTGTTTGTTATGAAACTTCTCTATCGTAACCTTCCCAATACTTTTTCCTCAATTCTTTCTTCAAAACCTTGCCAAGAGGATTTCTGGGCAATGTATCCACAAATTCTACGGACTTGGGCTTTTTATAGCTTGCCAGGTTCTTCTTACAGAAATCGATGACCTCTTCCTCTGAGACTGTCTCTCCCGGTGACAGGACCACAATTGCTTTGACTGCTTCCCCCCACCGCTGGTCGGGAACTCCGATGACTGTTGCTTCAAGAACAGATGGATGAGCGTAGAGAACCTCTTCAACCTCTCTGGGATATATATTCTCTCCACCACTTATTATCATGTCCTTCTTTCTGTCTACGATGAAGACGTAATCTTCTTCATCCACGGTAGCCATATCCCCGGTATGCAGCCAACCGTTCCTGATGGTCTCCGAGGTCTCCTCCGGCAGTTTCCAGTACCCCTTCATTACATTGTCGCCTCTGACAATAATCTCGCCCACCTCACCGGGTTGTACATCAAGACCCCTTTCATTGACCACCCTGGCTTCCACATTAAAGACTTCCCTCCCGCATGAGGCGAGCCTCCTTACCTTCTCTGCCGGACCTTCCAACACGTGGTCTTCGGGCATAAGAAATGTCACCCCCGGACTTGCCTCAGTAAGGCCATAGGCATGGAGCAATTTACACTTAAACGCCTTAATGGTTTTCTTCAAGAGAGCTACGGGCATGGGGGACGCCCCGTAGAAGAATATTCTGACATTGCTGAGATCATAATCTCTCGGATGCTTCTCCATATACTCCACAAGCATATTGATCATTGATGGGACCGCTCCGGTAACAGTGACCTTTTCAGACTCAAGGGCATCGAGAAACGGTCCCGGATCAAACTCGCTCTGAATGATCAATGTGCCCCCTATGTAGAGTGGCATAATGGCCCATTCGGCAGCTACATGAAAATAGGGCAAGCCATTCATTACAACATCGTCTTTATCCAGTTTCACATCCACAAGCCTCCCCATATAGTTTGACATAAGGTTCTTGTGGCTCAACATAGCCCCCTTCGGTCTTCCGGTAGTGCCGCTCGTATACATCTGGACAGCCACGTCATCCTCTTCCAAATCTGTCTCCGGGACTTCAAGGGAAAACCCCGCTATCAGGGTCTCATACCCATCCATATCTGAAGGGGCATCCCCTATACAGAAGACGTTGTCCACAGCCTCCAAGGCGGGCTGGATTGTGCGTATGACATCTATAAACTCCTCACCCATTATAATCATCTTCGCTTCCGCATCGTTTATTATATACTCCAGTTCCCGCCCTGCCAACCTGCAATTCAACGGCACAAGCACGGCCCCAATCTTGGGAATGGCGATATATAGCTCCATGTATTCCGGGCAGGGATGTTGCAGGAGCCCAACCCTGTCTCCCCTTCCAATCCCCTTTGACCTGAGTCCGTTTGCCAGCCTCGTCACCCTATCGTTCAATTGGCGGTAATTCCATTTCTTGTCCCTGAAGACAATGGCGGTCTTGTCAGGATACAGTTTAGCGCTCCTCCTCAGTATGTCTCCCAGCAGCATCTTGCTTTCCCCTCTCTCTTAAGGGTTTACATTTTTTCTTAAAGGAATACCGATGAATAAATTGAGGGATTAAGGAATTTAGGATTAATTTGTATTAATGTTTTTACCTTAGGGACGATTGTCACCATCGAGCAAACGTCCCAAACCACCCAATATAGACCCCTCGCCCTTTGCCGTGCCACCGGTTGATGGGGCATGCTGCAGAATGCGGTCTGCCATACGGGAAAACGGTAGGCTTTGAAGGAACACGGTTCCTGTGCCTCTTAACGTTGCAAGAAAAAGCCCCTCCCCACCGAAGAACATCGACTTAAGGCTGCCCGCGCGTTCAATGTCGTAATCGATGCCCGATGTGAATGCTGCAATGCAGCCCGTGTCCACGCGAATAATCTCATTATTCAGCCTTTTCTCAATAATTGTGCCGCCTGCGTGAACAAAGGCCATGCCATCTCCTCGAAGGCGCTGGAGGATGAAGCCTTCCCCGCCGAAAAAACCCGTCCCCAGACGCCTTGTAAAGGCGATACCCACCTCAGTGCCGAAGGCAGCACAGAGAAAGGCGTCCTTCTGACAGAGGAGTTCTCTCCCGAATTGGGTCATGTCAATGGGGATGATCTTTCCCGGGTAAGGGGCTGCAAATGCGACACGTTTCTTCCCTGTACCCGTGTTTGTAAAATGGGTTATAAAGATTGACTCGCCCGTGAGCACGCGCTTGCCAACATTCATAAGCTTGCCGATGACCCCATCGTCCGTTCTCGATCCGTCTCCCATCTTGGCCTCGAAAGTTATGCCATCGTCCATGTAATTCATGGCACCGGCCTCGGCAATTACCGTTTCACCGGAATCGAGCTCTACCTCGACTATTTGTATGTCATCACCGATAATCTCGTAGTCAACCTCATGACACCGCACGGTTTCCTCCTCCTCTTATCTTCCATCTTCTGCTCCTACTTTTCCAATATCCCTTGTAGCGCATCTAAAAGCCTCAATATTTCGCTATCTGTACCCACAGTGATCCTTATACAGTCTCGAAGCCGAGGCGCATCGAAATACCTAACAAGGACACCCCCTCTCTTCAGTTCCTCATAGATGCCTCTCAGATTTCTGCCCGGGATACTTACCAGGACAAAATTGCTCTGAGATGGGTACACCTTAAACCCTAGCCGGGTCAGGGATACGCTGAGGGCGTCTCTTGTCTTTTTCACCCTTTCCACATTATCTTCCATCCAGGAAATATCATCCAGGGCAGCAGTGGCGGCAGCTATACTCAACCTATTGAGATTATACGAGTCCTTTACCTTTGTCATCCCTTCTATCAGTTCATGGTCGGCAAAGGCAAGACCCACACGCATTCCGGCCAGGGAAAATGATTTGGAGAATGTACGCAATACTACTATGTTAGGATATTCATTGATCAGAGATATGGCGCTCTCTTCAGCGAAATCCACGTAGGCCTCATCTACAACCAGTACCCCTTCTAGTTCTCCGGCAAAACAGGCAACCCTTTCTACCGGCGTGAAGATTCCGGAAGGAGAGTTAGGGTTGGCAAGAAAGGTCAACCTTGCCTCCTTTATGGCAAACCCCTCCGGAATCCCAAAGTCCTCGGCAAGGGGTATCTTTAACGTCTCTCCTTCCTGAATGGCTATCAAGGTATCATATAAGGTGTAAGTGGGGATGGGCAAGACTACTAAATCACCTGTAGCAACGAATGATCTGACCAATATAGAGAGAAGATCGTCAGCCCCGTTTCCCGCCAGAACATTCTCTTCTTTAACGCCGTATACCTCTGCAGCCTTTCTCCTGAGGGGATTCGACATGGGAGACGGGTATAGACGGATCGAGGCGCCGGTCTCACTATTTATCGCCTTTAGAACGTTTGGAGAAGGAGGGTACGGGTTCTCGTTTGTATTCAATTTGATGTATTCTTCTTGCCCCTGGGGTTGTTCCCCTGGAGAATACCCCTCCATAGCTTCTATATTCTTCCTGAAATAGCCCACTTGATCCCTGCTCTGATTCTATACGATTAACCCATACTCCTGAGCAAGCTCCCTGAAACCCTTGAGAGAATTTTCAATGTCCTTTTTCGATACGCAGTAAGATATTCGAAAATGGCCCGGGGTCCCAAAGCCACTACCTGGAACAACCAGGATATTCTTCTTCTGAGCTGCTCTAACAAAAGCAACATCATCTTCTATCGGGGATCTGGGAAACAGGTAGAAGGCGCCATGAGGTTTGACCATATGATAGCCCATCTCGGTTAAGTTTTCATAGAAGAGGTCCCTTTTTTCCCGGTAGTCATTCACGTCCACGCAAACCCTCTGCAAGTTAGCAACAGCCCTCTGCATCAGGGCGGGGGCATTTACAAAACCCATGGTTCTATTGCAAATCGTAAGACCGTCCATCAGGTCTTGAAAATCGGCGGCAATAGGGCTGACCGCTATGTAACCGATCCTCTCTCCAGGGATAGAGAGGTCCTTTGAATGGGAGGTAACCACAATGCTGTTATCTATCAGCTTAAATATATTTGGGACTTCCATGCCGTCGTAGACCAGTTTTTTATAAGGTTCATCGGAGATCACATAGACAACAGTACCCAGTTCCTCTTCCTTTTCCTGCAATAGACCGGCCAGTCCTTCCAACGACCTTGGACTGTATACCACTCCTGTTGGGTTATTTGGAGAATTAACGATTATAGCCCTGGTTTTGGAAGTAATTGCTCGGTCCAGCGCCTCCAGATCCAGGTCAAATTCTTTGTTAGTAGCCACCTCGCGACATATGCCTGCGTGGTTATCTATGTAAGACCTGTACTCCACGAAGAACGGAGTGAATACTATGACTTCATCCCCGGGGTCGAGAACGGCCTTTAATGCCACGTTAAGACCCCCACCCGCACCACACGTCATGACGATGTTATCCCACTTGAAATCCATCCCGGAATCTTCTGCCAGGACCTTGGCTATGGCCTCTCTTGTCTCAGTGAAGCCGGCGTTTGGCATGTAACGGTGCATCCCGGGCGTCGGGTCATTTATAAGCCTTCTCAATTCATTCAAGAACTCTTCAGGGGGCTCGCCAAAAGGATTACCCAGAGAAAAATCATAGACATTATCCGCTCCCAGTTCTGCCTTTAGCCTATCGCCCTCTTCAAACATCTTTCTAATCCACGAGCCTCTTTCCAGGGCGGTCTTAACCTTACTTGAGATGGGCATCCTTCACTCCTTCCGAGGTAAACCTCAGGCCTCAATCTTCATCCACAATGTAATGGGGTGTCAAGAATCTTTATATAATCCGTGCAACTTGATATATTCTACCACCGCTTGAGGAAGAAGATAACGTACTGACTTCTTCTCCTTGATCCTCCTCCTGATAACGCTTGAGGAGATATTCAGTGGGGTGATATCTCTGAAATACAAGGAAAAGTTCGAGATATGGCTAAATCTGTCTTCTTCAGGGATATAAGAAAATTCCCCGGCTACATCACTGGGGAGAATGGTTTCTATGTCGGTGACCGCGTATCCGGGTCGTGTAGTGACCACAAAATTGCATCGGGAGAAGAGAGAGACATAATCCTTCCATGTGATTATCTCAGTGAAGGCATCCATCCCCATGATAAAAAACAGGGTCAAACCTTTACCCTGCATCTCTTTGAAGCGATCTATCGTCTCAATGGAATAGGATTTACCGGGTCTACTAATCTCAACCTCAGAGGTGGAAAAGGCAGGGTTCCCTGCAATGGCAAGGTTTACCATCTCTATCCGATGCAGAGGAGATATTATATCCCTCCCTTCTTTGTGGGGAGGATTTGCAGAAGGTATGAAGACAATCTGTTGAAGCTGGAAGGACTCTTGAATCTCTTCAGCAGATCTGAGGTGTCCCAGGTGTATGGGGTTGAAGGTCCCCCCGAAAAGGCCAATCTGCACGTAACGTTCCCCTCAAGACCTTATCTGTCCATTACCATATACCACAAATTTACAGGTAGTTAGCTCTTCGAGGCCCATGGGACCAAAGGCATGGAGTTTCGTGGTACTGATCCCTATCTCTGCCCCAAGGCCCAGCTCATTCCCGTCACTGAACCTGGTTGAGGCATTTACCAGTACCACCGATGAATCCACTTCGTTTAGAAACCTCTGAGAATTCTCATAATTAGAGGTGATTATGGCCTCGGTATGTGATGAGCCATACTTGGTAATATGGTTGATTGCCTCATCCAGGTCATTCACTACTTTTACAGAGAGGATCAGGGCCAGATATTCATCATACCAGTCCTCATCTTTTGCCTCTTTAACATTCGGAACAACCTGCAAAACCCTTGGGCAACCACGGACTTCTACCGCTTCCTCTTCCAACTTCTCGATCATGGAGGGCAGGAAACGGGAGACGATATCTCTATGGACCAAGAGAGTCTCCAGGGCATTGCATACACCTGGACGCTGAACCTTTGCATTTAAAATTATCTCTTTGGCCATATCAAAATCAGCGCTTTCATCCACGAAGATATGACATACCCCCTTATAATGTTTTATAACAGGAACCCTCGAGTTTTGGACAACAAACCTGATCAGGTCTTCGCCGCCCCTGGGGATTATCACATCTATGTAATCCTCTAACTTCAACATCTCATTCACAGCAGCCCTGTCAGTGACAGGGATCATCTGGATAGCCTCCCGCGGCACGCCCTCCTTCTCCATGACATCCTGCAAAAGGCTGGAAATGGCCAAATTCGAGTTGATTGCTTCTGACCCCCCCCTCAGAATCACAGCGTTGCCGGATTTTAAACATAATCCGGCGGCATCACAGGTAACATTGGGACGGGATTCGTAGATTATCCCGATCACCCCCAAGGGGATCCGAACCCTTCCCACCACCAGGTTATTCGGCCGCTTCCACATCTTCGTCACTTCCCCCACAGGGTCGGGAAGCGCTGCAACTTCAAGGAGCCCCTCTGCTATTGTCCTTATCGTGGAATCACTGAGGGTCAATCGGTCTATGGAGGCATCTGACAGCCCATTTTGATTCGCACCGGCCAGATCCTTTTCATTCTCCCGGCTTAAGTAATCGGTCTGATTTAGGAGTTCCTCACTCATCTTTATCAACACGGCGTTTTTAGCCTTGGATGAAAGATTGCTCAGGGCCTTGGATGCTGATTTCGCATCCCTGGCTATCTTTAAGACTTGGCCTTCAATGGACATCTTTAGCTCCTAAGCTTTGATCTGTAACACATTTGTGAACGTACAACACCACCAAATCATCCCTGTGAATCACCTCATCATAATACTTGTACCCCAATTTCCCCTCTATATCCCTCGTATTCAGCCCCCGAATTTCCATTATCTCCGAGCAACCATAATTCACCAAACCCCTGGCAAACTCTGATCCGTAAAGATTCACTAAGCTTACTGAGTCCCCAGCCCCAAACCTTCCCTCTACGTTTATTATCCCTGAAGGGAGGAGGCTCGTTCCCTTATCAATAATTGCCTTTTCCGCCCCCTCGTCCACAATGATCTCTCCTTTCGGTTTCACGGCAAAGGCTATCCAGTGCTTACGGCTACCCATCCTGTTCCCTTTAGGCAAGAACAGAGTACCCACGTCTTCTCCGGTCATAACCTTACTTATGGTCCCATTTATCCTGCCGTTAGTCACTATGGTGGGTAGCCCGAAGATAGCAGCTTTTTTTGCAGCCTGAACCTTGGTGGTCATGCCACCGATACCTGTAGTGCTGATGGTATCACCTGCAATCCCTTCTATCTCACGATCGACTTCCTCAACAACGGAGATCCGGCGGGCATCCGCTTTCTCACAGGGATTTTCATCATACAGCCCATTGATATCCGTAAGAATCAAAAGTAAGTCCGCCTCTACCAGGTTTGTGGTCAGGGCGGAAAGGTTATCGTTGTCCCCGAATTTTATTTCCTCCACAGCTACAGAATCGTTCTCATTTAT
>JAUXHQ010000148.1 GCA_030621455.1 Deltaproteobacteria bacterium | reverse complement strand
CCAAAAAAGGAACACTGGTTACTTCATCTTTTTTCCTTTCACTTAAAAGCCCGGCAATAATGATGGTCTGGCCGTCTCTTACCCTGACCACCGTATTGATCTCCCTCACATTCAGGATTGGGGCTTTATCTCCTTCAGGTGATTCCGATTCCCCCACCTTGTTCGTGACATTGGGGTGAATATCCATAATAATCAAGCCATCAAAACCTATTTGTGGAGTAACCTTTAAAAGAATGCCTATGGTGATCCAGCGCGGGCTGCTGACAGCCCAGGGGTTCCCTCCCGCCGTGCTGTCAACAATGTCTCTCTCCCAATAGACATCTTCCGTGGCCACCTTTATAACGGCCGGCTGGTTATTTAAGGTAGAAATCTTCGGACTGGACAAGACAACTGTCTTTCCTTGCTCTGACATAGCATCCAGAAGTAAAGAGAAGTCGCCATCAAGGAGCTTTATCTGGAAGACTTCAGTATTAGGGCTAAGCGTCTGAGTGATGGTTCCCTTAAGACTGTCATGATTAAAGACAGCAGACCAGTTAATGCCCATCTGATATTTATCAGAAAGGACCACTTCTATTATATCGGCCTTAATCATTACCTGCCTTTGCGCTGAGTCTTCAACAGTCTTCAAAAATTCGGACATCCGGGCCAGGTTTTGAGGAAAGTCAATAGCTATGATGGAACCTGACATCTTATTGATGACTAACTTGCCTTTTCCCGAAGAAATACCCTTTAAACCATCCTCTATCTCTTTCCAGAGATCTGTGGTATCGGATGTATCCACTCTGATGACAGCTTCCATGCCCGGCAAACCTTCATCTCCCCCTCCTTCGCTTCCACCGGTACTGGCGGATACCGTACCACTTCCAACACGTTTAGTGATCAGATAACTCAAGGTAAATCTCCTGGTCTGCATCTTGACAGGTGATACCCAGATGAAATTGGCCTCCCTCTTATACTCCAGCCCCAGCGGGGTAAGAAGGCAATCCAGGGCCTTGGTTAAAGTAACTTCTTTTAAATCTACAGTGACCTCTCCCTTGACATCAGGATCGACGATGATGTTCAATTCGGTTTTCCTGGATAAGACTGTCAGTATCTCGTGGATATCCGCCTTTCTAAAGGACAGGGTGTAGAGTTTTTCCTTAATTGAGTTAGATTGTGGGCCAGGAGCTATAGAGACCTTCTCCGCACTTGTTTCAGGAGCTGCACATACAATGGCCATGAAAAATATGAAAAATATAAGGCCCCTATTTTTCATGTCCCTCTCCTTCACTTTTTTCCCATTTAATAAGGCCTTCCTCAAGCATAATTACATGTCTTTGGCCGCCGTTTTCTAAAACCACTCTATCGGGTTTGATTTCCAACACCTTTTCTCCATCTATCAAATCTCCTATAGTCACTACTTTGTGGTTAATAGAAGCTACCTTTCGAGAATCAGTGATCAGGATAGCAGTGACCTTTTTGACATGGGATTTTATATCATTCGCCGGTTCCGCTTCTCCGGTTGTCTTCAATTTCACACCAGGGGGCAACTCAAAGGGGTCTCTCCCCCAGGCCGGGAATCCATAATCCATGAAAAACAGGATTGCTACTGCTCCCATCACAATTAAAACTCTTTTCTTCACACCACCCCAACCCTCAATGCTGTAACAACCTTTGAACCCTTGAACGGTTGAACGGTTACCAAAATACTTAGAGTTAATTCTACATATACATTAGGAAGAATCTGTCTATCTCTTACTATCTCAAGTCCATCAACAGTAACCAATCCGGGCAAATCGCTTAACCCCTTAAGATATGAGCCCAGGTGACGGTATGGACACTGGATTTCCACCGCTGTAGTTAGTGTACTGTAACGCGAGTTTTCATGGCGTGATTCCCATTCCTCTCCTAAGGAAATCACCTCCATATCTAACCTGTGAGCCGCCCCTGCCAACTGCCCCAGAAATTCCTGTATCGCTTGCGTGCCGGACGTCATTTTCCTGGCAAAAGAAACCCTTTTCTGCTCCCTTGCGACATCTTCCTCCAATTTTTTTAAACCTGGGACTGCCGTGACTATTTCTTCTATCTCAAGGTCCACAGTCCTTATTTCTTCCTGTAACCCTAATAGCTCTTTCTCTTTGGGCTGATAGACAAACACATAGAAACACCCAAATATCACCGCGGCAATCGCGGCTCCAATCATTATTTTTTCTCTTTTAGTCACAACTCGTTGCTTGTTACTTGTTGCTCGTTTCATGATTTATCAAGCATCTAATCTCAAAGTTTGCCCCCGGTTCGCTATAGTTTTTATTTCCCTTACTAAAAGATGACCGGACATCTGAGAAAAAAGGAGATTTTTCTAGACCTTGCATGATGTTATATATACTTTCCACTCTTTCCGCATTTTCTCCAAAAGTGACTCCTTCAAGCCGCAGTTTTCTTTCAGTATCTTTTGTCTGGAAAAATATGCCTGTTAAGGTGGTTTTTTTAGGAATAATGTGGCTTATCTCTTTCAATATATCTTCCCATGGAAGTTGTTCAGGGACTACTTCCGGAAGGAGAACCTTCTCCTGATCCAATCTTTTCTTAGTCTCCTTCAATTGAACAAGCCTCATATTGGCTGGCTGCAGACCGGCCAATTGTGTCTCTTTTAATGTCAGCTCCTTTCTGTACCTGGTACATGCCCTGTCCAACTTGAGGTACAAACCCAAGAAGACAATAAATACCAGGCAGGCTAAGACCACGGGAGAGTACTTTTTCACTAATACCTTGGGAACCAGCCTGTATTCTTCAGACAAGAGATTAATGTCTTTAGCCCTTCCCAGGGCCAAACCAGTGGCTATGGCCAAAGCAGGTTCCATATCTTCAAAAGGTGTTAACAGCTCTACCCCTGTACGCAATTGATTCGCCAGATATTCCTTTAAGCCTTTTAGGTTTGCGCCTCCTCCGGATATGAATATTCTCTCCACGTCTTTTTCTTTAGATCGGCTTTTGTAAAATTCAAAGGAACGGTTTATCTCTGAGAGGAGTCGCTCAAGGACCGGCCTTATCACAAAAGACATCTTTTGCAGGGGGACATGGCCTTTAGCCCCTTCAATATCTTTTTCTTTGGGTATGCCATATTCCTTTTTGATCTCCTCAGCCTCTGCAAAGTCCAAGGCAGCACCTTCTGAGGTTGCCGCCTCTTGCATGGCCTCAGTAAAATCATTGCCGGCGGTAGTTATCTCCCTGGTAAACTGCAACCTGTTATCTTTGACTATGTTTATGCTGGTTTTGGTGGCCCCAATGTCGATGAGGGCAGTGACCCCTTCCCTGGCCACAGGAACCATTTGCATGCAATACCACAGGGCATGAGGGATGATACCGACACCCACAGGTTTGAGGCCGGCAACTTTAATAACAGCCAACTGGTTCTCTATGAATTCCTCTTCGGCGGCTGCTACTATAAGATCAAGTTTTTTTGTACCTTCTTCAGCTATCTCACCTGAAAGCTGAAAATCCACTACGGCCTTCTCCAGAGGAAAGGAAATTAATTTCCCGGCCTCCCATCTCACTGCCTCTTTTAGCTCCTTTTTGGGCATGAAAGGAACGCTAATGCGCCTTATGGCTACCTGTGGGCCACTTACCCCTATAGTCACCTTTCGGGGCTTGATATTTTCCTCACGGAACAACCCCTTTAACTTTTCCGCTATTACACCCGCACTTGCTTCAAGGGGGAGTTTCTGAACCGCAAAATTGGTAAGAAAAACCCCTTTACGGGTGTGTCTAAGCTCCACCAATTTTATGGAGTGGGTACCAATATCCAGGCCGATACTATTCATGATTTACTTTTCTCGATGCTTGATGCTTGATGCTAGATTCTCGATGCTCGATGCTCGAGTCGAGTATCCAGTATCTAGAACCACTTGTCATCCTAACTCCTTAATCCTGTTTTTTTTCCAGTATCCAGCATCGAGCATCGAGTATCTAGTATCCAGTATCATTTCAAAAAACCGCATGACTAACAATTTGGAGGATCACCCAAATTTAAAAGTATATACTGCGCCATTTGTATCTCTGAATAGGAAAACAAAGGTTGTATTGCCAGCCAGAATTCCATTGAATCTTACCAGCACCTCAACACCCCGATACTGAGCACCGTAACATGTAGATACATCCTGACTATTTCCTCCCCTGTTGAATGCACTCCATGTATTGCCGCTATTGTAATTCCCGTTAAATTTGAGACTTCCATCAAACGATATCTTTTTTAGCTTGCCCCCCCCATTCCAGGTAGCCTGAAACTGCGTAAGCGTAATGGTCGGTTGAGATGAACATGTATTTCTTATATAAAACCTTACATCATATTTACTGGAAGGGTGAGGGATAGGGACAGGGACAGGACCAGGACCAGGGACAGGGACAGGGACAGGACCAGGGACAGGGTGAGGGCGAGGGCCAGGGGTAACGGAAGTACAAGGCGGGATTCCACTGATGGGTGGCGGATCGATCTTGTCCACCAGCTCCAGGCACTTAATGGCTGAAACAAATGGGGTAAAATTCTCAAGGGCCACTTCACGCTGAGAAGCAGCTACCTGTCCGGCGGAAGAGAGGGTGTCGGCGGGTTGATCATAGTCCAGGGTAAATTGTCCCCGGCCAAGATTTACCGCCGTGCCATCCAGGCCATTCAGAGCCGCTCCGGTCCAGCCTCTCTCGGACGCATACCTTATTCCATACTCTATTCCGGAATTGGCAATATAGAATGCCTGCTGCGATGGAGCTGCCATACCCATGGAATACTGTTTTGTGGCAATCATGGCACTGAACACATACCCTAAGCTCCCCAGCACCGCCATTATGATAATGAGGGCAATGATAGATACCCCTCTATGATCCCTTAGATACCTGAGGCAGCCTGCTTGTCTGATCACGTGACTTTCTCTCTCCAATTGCCCCGCCCATCTTTATAAAAACTCTTATACCCTGCCGAGTTCTTAAGATTTCTGGGAAAACACCCGGTCCCCATGGTTAGACTCTCACCACCGGCAGTAGACAGTATTGTGCGTATTAATATTTCATTATCTGTATTAGTCATGGTAAACGTAGTAATGTTTTCTGCCAGGAGATCCCATGACTTTGGAGGGATCCTTCGCCGCCTTATATCGTCATGTGCCGGTCTATATCGAAATACAATAGTTTTAGCCGGATCGTATGTAGTATCATGGCTCTTTAGAATCCAAATACGGTCATTAGTGAAAAATTTCAGAACCTCCTCCGCATCTCTAATTTCCCTGGACATACGCTCCAGGCATAACCTGCCTTCATCCAACAGGTCCTTTTGTTTCTGCATGGTAATATATGTCTGCACTCCGCTTGCAAGGAACTGAAAAGTAAAAACCCCCACAACGCCCAGAATGATTATAACCACGATCAATTCTATGAGGGTAAATCCCTTTGATCCCTTTATGACGGTCATATATACGCAATCCCGGATACTACAGACATGGTTAAGTGGTTGAGTGGTTGAGATTTTCAGGGACTCTATACTATTAGAAATCGGTTACAATAGATGTTACCTCAAAT
>JAUXHQ010000254.1 GCA_030621455.1 Deltaproteobacteria bacterium | reverse complement strand
TTTCAATTGCGTCATTATGTGTTATCCGATCTGAGAATATTTTTCATGATGTTCCTCCTGGTGGTCGGTGCAGGGTGCGCCACCGAAACCTCTTACCTTAAACACGAGGGAGAACTTGTTACAGAAACGGTTGACGCAATAGAAACAGATTCCCAACGTCTCCTCATGCCAATTGATGAGGCGTTTATTGTTGCGTCCCCATCTCCTCTAGCCCCCAATGAAAATACTATCTCACCTCCCGATGCAGAACCGCAGGATAAAACCGACCAGGAAACTCTCGACTCCGCCCTGGGGTTTTGTCAGGTCTCGAATGATTTTTGGGAGCAGGGGGATCTCGATAATGCCCTTGATGCTCTTGATCAGGCATATTCCCTCATATTGCAAGTTAATCCTGACCAAGAACCCGAATTCCTGCAGCAAAGGGATGATCTGCGTTTCACCATATCAAAGCGAATTATCGAATGTTATTCATCGAGGTTCACGGTGGCCAACGGGGATCACAAAGCGATCCCTCTTGTCATGAACAAACATGTTGAGAAAGCATTGGAAACATTCAAAGGTAAAAATAGAAAGTTTTTTCTTGATTCCTATCGTCGTTCCGGGAGGTATCGTCCATTCATCGTGAAGGAGTTGGAGGAAGCAGGCCTTCCCGAGGAACTCTCGTGGTTGCCACTGATCGAAAGTGGTTTCAAGTTGAGGGCATTTTCCAGGGCAAGAGCCCTCGGACTTTGGCAGTTTATCGCTTCTACGGGATACAAGTTTGGTCTAAAGAGAAACCGATGCATCGATGAGAGAATGGATCCTGAGAAGTCCACCAGGGCTGCCATCGACTACCTCAAAGAACTCCACCAGATTTTTGGTGACTGGACCACGGCCTTGGCTGCCTATAATTGTGGAGAGGGGACGGTTTTGAGACGCATCCGGACTCAACGCATTAATTACCTTGATAATTTCTGGGATCTCTACGAAAAACTTCCCAGAGAGACGGCCTTTTATGTACCGAAGTTTATGGCGGTATTACACATTTTGAACGACCCTGAAACTCACGGCTTCATCCTGCCCCCTGTGGACGAAAGGGTCCGAACGGAGGAAGTTACGATCGATAAGCAGGTCCACCTGAGGAAAGTGGCCGAACATCTGGGTATACCCTACCAAGCCTTGACCGATCTAAACCCGGAGCTAAGACGTAATTTCACCCCCAGCCAATCTTACACCCTTAAGGTGCCCGATGGTAAAGGGTCATTACTTCTCTCAGAATTGAGTGATATACCTGTGTATCATCCCCCTGTTCCCGCATACGTGATACACAAGGTCAGGAAAGGTGAATCTCTGTCGGTGATAGCCCATAAATACAGAACAAGCGTCAGGGCGATTATGGCTATGAACGGGCGGCTAAGGAGTACGCGGTATATTAGAGTCGGTTGGAGGCTTAAGGTTCCCGCAGGGAGGAGATACGTGTCCTCTCAGGAAACCCCGACATCGGTGTCTTACCCCAAGACAAAGGGAAGGCTGATAAAGCATGTAGTCCGGAAGGGGGACTCTCTCTGGAAGATTGCCAATCGATTCGGAACCACCACAAAGGCCATACAGTCTTTGAATCAACTTAATAGCACACATCTGCGAATAGGGCAGGTTCTCATCATTTCCAGTGGCAGGAAAGATTACAAAGAGATGAGGACCAAGGTATACAAAGTCTCAAAAGGGGATTCATCATATGCGATTGCGCAAAAACACCAGATGGACCTTTCCGAATTCCTCAGGCTAAACCACCTGACACCTCGAAGTACTATTTTCCCTGGTCAGAGGTTGCTCGTTCAGGCAAGATAGAAGTCACACACAAACATTCCCCAATAAATGACACACCGATTGTCTTCTTCTCACTGATTTCCCAAACAAGGGTTGATTTTCTGCGTAAAGATATTATATATTAATCATTCGAGATAACGAAAATCAGTGTCCAAACAACATTTCTATCGGGCCTTACGAGGGAGGGTATATCATGTGTCAGTCATGCCAGGCAGCCATACCGAGAGAGAAGTTGGGATTCTCTCCAGAGGATGTATTAGACTTTACCCATAGTAAGTATCAGAAGGAACTTTTGAGGTTTAAGCAACCCCATTTTGCCTTTTGGGAGGTTACTCATTCGTGTAATTTGAGGTGTACCCATTGTGGATTAGATGCCGGAAAACAGAGGAATGATGAGTTGAATACGGACGGCGCCCTGGCTATGATAGATAATATTTCAGAGTCGGACACAAAGATCTTGATGATCCTTGGTGGTGAACCCCTTTTGAGAAAGGATTTTCTAGAAATTGCGGAATATGCCAGACCGAGGTTTGAACTGGCCGTCTGTACCAACGGCACCCTGATAGACAAGGAATACGCCAAGAACTTGAAAGATGTCGGCATCTGGGTAATGGGTGTGAGCTTAGAGGGGGCGACTGCGAAAACCAATGATTCCATAAGGGGTGACGGCTCCTTTAAAAAGGCCATTAAAGGCATAGAAAACTGCATGGAGGCAGGGCTTCAGGTCTGCGTTATGCATACTGTCTCCAAGGCGAACATCCATGAACTACCCGATCTCTTGAAGTTGACCAACGATCTTGAGATAAACTGTTTTGAGGTGAATGATTTCCTGCCATTCGGAAGGGGGGAGAATATATCCGATCAGACCCTGACAAAGGAGCAGAGAAAGTGGATGTGTGAATACCTGGCAGAGAGGAGGTTTCAATCAGAACCTCCTGTGGCATCTTTGCCGGATGACCCCTTCTGGTTTATTGCACACAATGAGGAATTCATAGAAAACTGCGTCGACCCTTACAGCGATGCCATGGTAATAGGGGATGTCGGGGGGATACTTAGCTATGGGATAAAGCCTAACGGCAAGGTTATCCCCTTTTCCACGTTAAGGATAGAGATCGGTGATTTAAAGGAGAAACCCTTCGGGGAAATCTGGAAGAATTCTGAGACAATCGAGAAACTGAAACACAGGGAAAACCTTAAAGGTAAGTGCGGCAGGTGTGAATACAAGTTCGTCTGCGGCGGGAACCGTGGGGTGGCCCACTACTATTATGGTGATATGATGGAGGAAGACCCAAGATGTTGGCATGAGCCGTCCTTGAACTGAAGAACCCGGAGTGTTCTATAGGTTTCCATATTACGTTTTTTCATGAGAAACCCATCAGAGACATTGTCTCTTGGTGGGTTTTTTGTTGCAGCCAATGAATTGACTTGGAAACGCCTTGGTGTTATAAGTAGGTGCAGGGGGAATAGATAGTTTCCATCCAGAAATGGCCCTTTTTCCCCTGAGCTGCGTTCTCCTCCGGTTTCCGC
>JAUXHQ010000037.1 GCA_030621455.1 Deltaproteobacteria bacterium | reverse complement strand
CTAAATAGGGCTTCCTGAAACACATATAAATACTTGATTAAGCAGGGCAAAAGTGCTATATTCAATGCTTGGAGTGAAAGGAAAACAACCGATAACTTTAAAAAGCTTTGCACTTTAATTCTATCAAGGGGAGCCATGTACAGACACAATTGCAAGCAACTTGAGTTCGAAGATTTTATCTTGCCCTTTAGTGGGGGTTTGAGTAGCGACAATCGCTGGGTAAAAATTGCTAAATTTATTCCATGGGAAGAATTTGAATTACTTTATTCCAAATCTCTTTCCGGTTCCCAAATGGGGTCACCTGCCATGTCTGTTCGTGTAGCTCTTGGCGCGTTGATCATCAAAGAGCGTCTTGGTACCAGTGATGAAGAAACAGTAGAGCAGATTCGGGAAAACCCTTATCTTCAATATTTCCTTGGATTCAAGGAGTACAAATACAAAGAGCCATTTCATCCGACTATGTTTGTTCATTTTCGAAAGCGAATAGGCAAAAAAACTCTTGCCATGGTCAATGAAACAATAGCCAAAAAGGCCCTTGCCGAAGCTAAAAAAGCACCAGAGGGGAAAACCCCTGATGACAAAGATGATGGTTCCTCTGTTTCCAAGAACAAAGGTAAGTTGATAGTCGATGCCACATGTACACCTGCGGATATTACCTTTCCAACAGATCTGAAGAATTTGAATACCGCAAGAGAAAAGAGTGAAGAGATTATAGACATCTTACACCGGCCATTCAAGGGCAAGCAAAAAAAACCACGCACTTATCGCAAAAAAGCCCGGAGAGACTTTCTTTTGGTAGCTAAAAGTAAAAAGTTATCGAAGGGTAAAAGGCGAAAGGCCATCCGTAAGCAGCTAAGTTACCTGAAACGGAATCTCAAAACAATAGAAAAACAGTCCCGGCAAAGTTCTCTCACAGCGCTCAATCGAAAGCAGTACAAAAACCTGTTAGTCATCCATGAAGTTTATCGGCAACAAAAGACTATGTTTGACCGTTGCGAGAACAGGATAGACAACAGGATTGTTAGTGTTTCACAGCCCCATGTCAGGCCTATTAAACGAGGCAAAGCCAATGCAGCGACAGAATTTGGGGCGAAGATATCTGCAAGCCTTGTAGACGGATTTACCTTTGTTGATCGCATCAGCTGGGACAACTACAACGAAGCTGGTGACTTGAAAGAGCAAATTGAGACATATCGTAGCCGTTTTGGATGGTACCCGGAATCGGTGCATGCGGATAAGATTTACCGGAACAGAGGTAATCGCCAATTTTGTAAAAAACACGGTATTCGTCTTTCAGGACCGGCACTGGGAAGACCACCAAAGCAAACGGATAAACAACAGGCAATGCAAGCGCGCAAAGATGAAATAGATCGCATCCCTATTGAAGGCAAGTTTGGTCAGGGCAAGCGCCGGTTCAGTTTAGCAAAGATTATGTGCAAGTTGCCCCAAACGTCAGAGACAGCGATTGCTATGACCTTCATCGTTATGAATATCGAAAGATGGCTGAAAGCCATTCTTTTTTGTCTTTTTTTGAACTGCAGATATGAATGCCGTACCACATTCAGATTGCTACATAATGATTCCGACCCAGCTGTTGATCCGTGCGGATACATTTTTCAGAAGGTAGAACCTGCTGTTTTTTGAATTTTAACGGGGTTGCTACTTTTTCAGGAAGCCCTAAATACAAAATTTCGACCTGTGCAGTTGGTCCGGTTTACCGCTTGCCGGCGCTTAACGCAATCCTCTTAACTGAATCATAGGAGACACTTCAAAACACTAGATTTGTGTAACTGCACAGGTCGAAAAATTTCTGGATGGAAACGAGTTCACCATAGTTGGCGGATTGCTTCCATATAGAATGCGGCCTTGCCTGTGAAGAAGAGATAGGCTATCGCCACAGCGAAGAGTAACGCAAGCGCTAAAAGGGATCGGGAAGGCCTGTTCATCACACCAGCTAACTCACTTGTTTGTCCTTTTGGGGACGCATCCTTCTCTTCCGCCACTAGCTGGGTAGGTTCATTTTCGTAGGCTGCAAGCATATCATTGATAAGGACGAGCACCTCATCGAATCTTCCATAACGATTCTCCGGTTCGCGGGAAAGCATCTTGGAAACCATACTCCTAACACCACCAGGGAGAGACTCAAACTCTTTCCGGGGGAGGAACCCATCTTCTCCCCATGCCGGGACCGATCCCACGAGCATCTCGTAGAAGATCACTCCTGCCGCAAAGATGTCGGTCCCGTATGACTTTGGTCTGCCATAAATATTATACCAATTGGTCTCGCCCGCTCCCGAGGCGTAGTGTTCACTAAGTCCGAAATCTGCAATCTTTGCTATTCCCGATGATGAAATCAGAATGTTGCTGGGACGGAGGTTGCCGTGGATGATATTATTCCTGTGAGCAAAAGAAAGCCCATCACAAATATCTCTTGCAGTCTTCAAGACTTGTATCCATGAGTGGGGTCTCACCAGTCTGTCCTTCAAGCTCCCCCCGCTGATGTATTCCATAACTACTATGAAAAGCTTTTTATCCCCGGATACACCGTGGAGATCGACTATATTCTTGTGCTTCAACGTGGCAAGGGCTTTCGCTTCTTCAAATCCTTCTGAAGTGTCCCTGTGCTTTTTGACTACCATTAACTGTCCGGTATTTTTGTGTCTGAAAAGATAGACCGCTCCAAATCTATGTTCTTTGATCACATCGAGGAGGGTAAATATGTCCTCCATCTTCGCAATACCTCGGATAGCCTCCTCTTTTTGAGTGACCTGTATGTGAGCTCCCTGAAGCAGTTCCAAGAGGATGTCTTTTATCTGATCCTCAGAGGCGAAGCGATCTAACGGGTCATGTTCCAGGCATTTAAGGATTACACTTTCAAGACGATTAGGCATATGAGGATTGACCTCGGAAGGAGCTTTGAAGGAATCGAGGGGTTTACTGCCGGTAAACAATTCATACATTAAAACCCCGAGGGAGTATACGTCACTCGATGCAGTTACCTCCACGGGGGACGCCTTCTGCTCAGGGGACATGTAGGTTGGGGTTCCCATAATGGCGCTCTCCCTTGCGAGCGCATCCCCTTCTGCCGTACTGTCGAAGAATTGGGCAATTCCAAAGTCAGACACCAACGCGTTTCCCTCAGAATCGATCAAGACATTGGCTGGTTTGATGTCCCTATGAACTACTCCGTTCTTGTGGGCGTAAGAGAGGGCCTTGCAAACCTGGATAATCACGTCCAGCTTCTGGTTAGTATTATAGCCCCCCTCCCTGATTGCCATGGCCAGATCGGAACCCTCCACAAAATCCATCACGAAATAGGGCATTCCCTCTGAGGTTATTCCCCGGTCGATCACGTGAATTATGTTGGGGTGAGTAAGGCGGGCGATGATAAGTGACTCCCGATCAAAATACTCACGGATCTCAGGGTGCTCGGACAGATTATCAGAGAGAACCTTAATGGCAACGGGCCGGTTCAGGGATGTCTGAAGTCCTTTATAGACAGTAGCCATGCCCCCTTCACTTATCTTTTCAATGACTTCATATTCGCCGATGGTATTCACATCCATACCTGTGTGAAGATAAGAAAGTTATAAGGCCTTACAATCTATATTCAGTGCGGGGAATTCCTTAATTGGGGAGGATGCTGGAAAAAATATGGTCGGGACAGGGGGATTTGAACCCCCGACCCCTGCGTCCCGAACGCAGTGCTCTACCAAACTGAGCCATGTCCCGTTCCGATTATCATAATTATTTTTATATTACCATATTTTTTACGGCTGTTGTCAAGACTTTATTCCAGCAATTCAAGCTTTTTTTAATCTTGCCGCGAAGAGGCCGTCCATGTTGTGCAGGTATGGGTAGGGATGAAAAAAACCTTTATCGTCCAACAGGCTATCGCAACCGTTCGGTATAACCTCTGAGATGCTCTCCAATACAAACTCCCTATGACCGTCCAGGAAAGACGTGACAACTCCTTCGTTCTCTTCAGGGCTAATAGTACACGTGACGTAAAGGAGTATGCCTTGGTCCGTGAGATAATCCGCCAGATTATTCAAGATGCTCAGCTGAAGATCCCTGAGCTGGTCAATATCACTTTCTTTCTTGTTCCATTTACTGTCTGGGTTCCTCCTGAGCACTCCCATACCGGAGCAGGGTGCATCCACCAGGATTCTATGAAACTTTTCTGTAAACCCCAGTGGCCGCGACGCATCTTTCTTTGAGACCTTAACATTCATAACCCCTAACCTCCTGCAATTATCCTCGAGGAGGGAAAGCCTGTGCGCATTGATGTCGAGTGCATATATATCTCCGCTGTTTTCCATCAATTGGGCGAGGTGGGTAGTCTTGCCTCCCGGCGCAGCGCAGGCGTCGAGCACCCTCTGCCCAGGCATAGGGTTGAGGAGATGAGAGATTAACTGAGCTGCCTCATCCTGAACCTGGAACCACCCCCTATCAAAGGAAGGAAGGGCTGTTATGTCAGAGGCCCCTCTAATCGTTATACCTTCAGTGGAGTAAATGGTAGGGGAGATTTCTCCCAAGTCCTTCCTAAGTTCGTCAAGCAGCTCTTGCCTCAATACTTTCAGCGTGTTTGTCCTCAGTGTGAGGGGAGGAACCTCATTATTGCCCATGCAAAGATCGATAGTGTCCTCTACCCCAAAGTGCCTGATCCACCTCTTGACCATCCAGATGGGATGGGAATGCACCACGGAAATGTGGAGTTCGGGGTCCTCATCAATATCGGGGTATCGTATCCTATGCCATCCTCTCTCAATAGACCTGAGATTTGCATTTACAAATCTGGCTTTGCCTTTATGCCCGCAACGTTCTGCGAGTTTAACCGATTCATTAACGGCTGCGAAGGATGGTACTCTATCCAAAAAAAGAAGCTGGTAAACTCCCAGCCTGATGATATTCAATATATTAGAATCGAGTTTTTCGATGGGGATCTTAGAAAATTGACCTATGACCCAATCGATCCTTCCCCGCCATCGAAGGGTCCCGTAGACCAGCTCTGTAATAAAAGACCTGTCCACAGGGGTAAGAGGCGCCGCTTTTCTGAGTGATTTATCCAGTAAGATATCCGCATACGCCCCCTGGGCTTCCACCCTTTCTAAAATTCCCAGCGCTATTCCTCGGGCTGATTTTATCTTTTCCCCCTCTCCTTTACAGACCCTTACTTCAGAATAGTCCCGACGGCAACCTTATCTTTATGTCCCCTTAGGAAGTCAGCTACCATCATTCTCTTATGATCCTGCAATTGTAACTCTTTTATCATAAGAGACCCGTCTCCCGTACTGACCTTTATCCCTTTATAATTGGTTTCACTTACGGTACCAGGGGAGGTCACCTGTGCCCCCCCTTCTAGTGGAACACCTTTAAAAATCTTGAGTCTCTTTCCCCGGAGCCACGTAAAGGCACCCGGCCACGGTAGTAGACCCTTTATCTGATTTGATATATGGCGGCAACCCTCACTCCAGTCTATTAATCCATCTTCTTTTTTGAGCATGGGAACTGAGGTTGCCTGGGAGTGATCTTGGGATACCGAGTTTATGGTACTTTTTTCGATCCGGCGGAGGGTCTCCACCAATAGTTCTGCGCCTATTCTTGCCAGTTTGTCATGAAGGCTTTCCGATGTATCATCCTCTTCAATCGCCACTTCTTTTTGAAGCAAAATATCTCCCGTGTCAATGCCTTCATCCATAAGAATGGTCGTGACGCCGGTCACCCTCTCCCCGTTGATAATAGCCCAGTTAACGGGTGCTGACCCTCTGTATTTCGGTAGGAGTGATGGGTGCAGGTTGACACAGCCGAATCGCGGCATCTCAAGGATTTCTTTGGATATGAGTTGGCCAAATGCCACCACGGCTATGGTGTCCGGCATAAATTCTCTGAACCTTGAGATGAAAGGTTCACTCCTCAAATTTCCAGGTTGGAACAATGCAATCCCTTTTTTTTCTGCCAGTCTTTTCACTGGCGGAGCTATTAGCTTCCTTCCCCTGCCTCCAGGACGATCGGGTTTCGTCACTACGCAGACTATATCTGCCGCCTTGTCAATAAGGAGATCTAAAGCAGGGACTGCAAAATTCGACGTGCCCATAAATGCGATCTTCATAATGTAATACTCATTCAAGTTAGCGCCCTTCGGGCGAGCTTTTGGCTGTTAAGCCGTTAAGTCTGTTTGGCTTATAGCTTAACAGCTTACCAGCTATGATCGGCTAGCACACATAGTCAGGAACTAATTGATATAATTGACTAAAAAATGGGATTTCCTATACTATTGGATTATGCCTTTAAGCAGACCGATCACAATTGCTGCTGCGCTATTTTCTTTTTTAGCTTTTTCTTGAAGAGATCCCTCTTCAATCCGCTTATCCTATCTATTATGACCATACCATCCAAGTGGTCGATCTCATGTTGGAAACTAATAGCGAGTATCCCCTCGGCAGGTATCTTCATCTCCTTTCCTGAAATATCCAACCCCCTAATCACTACCTTCTTCTTTCTCGGGATGACCTCTTTGAAGTCTGGAATGCTCAAGCATCCCTCTTCCCCTGCGCACTCACCTTCCCAAGAGATTATCTCCGGGTTAATTAATACTATAAGCCCCTCCCTCTCCTCGGTTACATCAACAGTGATTATTCGAAGGGACTCACCAACCTGGGGGGCTGCCAGGCCTATGCCCGGGGCCGCATACATAGTATCCGCCATATCCTCTACCAGCTTTTCTATATTTCCGTCTATTGTCTCAACAGGACGCGCCCTCTTCCTGAGGATAGGTTCGGGGTATGTTAAGATTGTTAGAAGAGACATAATATTACACTCATTTCATACTCAGTTCCACGTATATCTATTCTTGGCTATGCCGGGCAAAACCAGCGCAGTTCACCTTGTGACTTCCGGGGAAACTACATCATATTGATAGGGTCCACATCCACTGATAACCTGACCCTATTGCCTTTTATCCTTGAAGCTGTCCCTTGCAGCACCTGCCTTGTAAATAAATGCAGGATATTCGGTCTCCGTCCCTTGACCAGCATCTGCCATCTATACTTGCCCCTTAATCTCTCAAGGGGAGCGGTCGCCGGGCCAAGTACCTCGATATGTTTCTTGTACCCCCTATCTTTTTCCAATAAGCGCCTTGTAATTCTTCCCAGTTCCTCCGCATGTTTTTCCGTCCTCTTTCTGTTGCTCCCTGTTACCTTGAAGTTCATGAGACGAGAAAACGGAGGATAGTTTAACTCCCTGCGAAAATCCATCTCTTCTCTGTAAAAATTTACGAAATCATGGAGCCTGGCCCTTTTTATGCTATAATGTTCCGGATTGAAGGTTTGCACAATAACCTTCCCCGGAGAATCTCCCCTTCCGGCACGGCCGGCTACCTGGGTCAGCAACTGAAATGTCCTCTCACTTGCTCGAAAATCAGGGAATCCAAGGGAAGTGTCGGCAGAAATAACCCCCACCAGAGTAACCATAGGCAGATCATGCCCCTTAGCAATCATCTGGGTACCTACGAGTATATTTATCTCTCCGTCTTTAAAACTATTCAATATCCTTTGGTGGGAATTCTTCCGGGTGGTGGTGTCTCTGTCCATCCTTGCAACCCTGGCTTCCGGAAATAGCCTTCTAACCTCTTTCTCCACCCTTTCGGTTCCCAGACCAAAAGATTGGATCCTTCCCGCCTTGCATTCAGGACATGGGTGGGGGATTCGCCTGGAATAGTCACAGTAGTGGCAGTGCAGTGTTTCCCCTCTAAGATGGTGTACGAGAGAAACGCTGCAGTTGGGACATGTAACTATGAAACCACATTCCTCACAGATCACAAAGGTAGCAAAACCCCTTCGGTTGAGAAAGAGGAGAATATGTTCATCCCTTGCCACAGTCTCCTCGATAGCCCCTTTCAACCTCCTTGAAAATATGAGGCCATCAGATGACCTGTGCTTAACCTCCTCCCTCATGTCAACTACTTCCACTACAGGGAGGGGCCTATTCTCGATCCTCGTTGGCAGGCTCAACTGGATTAGTTTTCCTGTTTCCGAATTATAGTAGGATTCCAGAGAAGGGGTGGCTGAACCCAGAATAACCACAGCTGAAGCCAACTTACCCCTTACAATTGCCAGATCCCTGGCACTGTATGGCAGTCTCTTTTCCTGCTTGTACGAGGTTTCATGCTCTTCATCCACTATAATGATCCCCAGGTTTCCAAAAGGCGTGAATACAGCGGAGCGAGCCCCTATCGCTATCTTGACTTGACTTGACTTTACACGTCTCCATTCATCGTATCTTTCCCCGTCTGATAATCTGCTATGCAGAAGGGCCACATTATTACCAAAGCGCGATCTAAACCGGCTCACCAGCTGAGGTGTCAGGGAAATCTCCGGGACTAAAACAATCGCCTCTCTCCCCAACTCGAGTACCTCTTCTATGGACCTCAGGTAGATTTCGGTCTTGCCGCTACCCGTAATACCATGGAGGAGGAATGGCCGAAATTCTCCGGATCTTATCGCCGGAGTAACCCTGTCTAAGACCTCTTGTTGTCTCCTGGTGAGCTTTGGTGGAGCGTCCTGTTCATAATCCTGTCCTCCGAAGGGGTCACGATACACCTCTTCGCAGAAGATGGAGACCAGCCCTTTCTCCCGCAATTTTTTAACGCTTACAGACGGATCACCAAACTTTTTTCTGAGCATACGAAGGGAGACCTTCTCCCTGTTTTGTACAAACCTTAATATGCCGGCCTGTTTGGGCGCCCTCCTCTCCAATACACTGACAACAGAACTCAGGTCTTTCGGAGCCAGGTTATCTCCCGTGTACCTCACAAATTTCTCGGTTTTAGGGCTTATCCTTTTCCCCTTCTCCTTGAATTCCACATTAACGAGCCCTGCATCCTTCAACCTGAAGAAGAGAGCGTACGGATTACCCCCGGGGTGCTTTCGTATGATATGCTGAAGGGTGTCCGCCCTCTTTCCTGAAAGTTCCTTCAATATACGATAAGCCCCATTAGAGATAACTTTTCCAGCAAGGCAAGCAGGGGGGGCGCCAGCGGGTGAGGAGAGGAGGTTCTCGCCTTTCTCGGTAAGGGAAACGGTCTGTAAGGTCTCAATATTAATACCCTTTGGCAGGGCAGTCTTGATCACCTCACCGAGGGGGGAAAAATAATAGTCTGAAACCCAACGGAAGAACTCTAACTCATCTTCACCAAATAGAGGAGAATCATCAAGGACATAGAGGACGTCCTTGATATCTAAGATTTCATTCTCTCCATGAAACCCCACAACATACCCGGTTATCTTCCTATTACCCAAGGGGACCAGAACCCTCTTGCCAACCTCAATGTCATCCCGTAGACTTTCCGGGGCTTGATAGCATAGGGTTTTTGGAAGCGGCAAACCCGGGGCCACATCAACAAATCTCTTTTCTTCCACGGTTTGGCACTTTACGCACTATTTTATTATAAGCTTTTTCATATCAAAGACGTTATCCGGCATACTAGTATTTATCATTACTTTCTCTGTTTGGTAACGTAGCGTTAATTTATCGTCAGCATAAAATTCAATTGTAGACGGATACCGAAACTTGTCATCTATATGTCTATAATCTAAGTAACGGACCTCAACTGTCACGATTGACCCTTCTCTCTTTTCCTTTGAAACAAACCTAAGGGGTAAAAAGCTGTCCTTCTCTATCCACAACTGGGGGAATTCAGTCTCAGTTTCCCCGGCACCTATAATATAAGAGACCTTTCCACCAAACCTTCCGAGACCTGTCCTTTCAATATTCACATGCTTGGAACGGAGGAGTCCCATGATCCGGTTCACTGAGTGTCGTATGAGAAAATCCTTGAAAAGAGCCCTCCTATCCGGTCCGCGTGAGACAATCTCACCGTCCACGATAGTAAAGATTTCCCCCTTGCTATATATAGATGTCTTCTTCTCGTATGGCAGAGTCATATCTAGACGGTAACCGTCCGGAAGCTTGAGATAAAGGACCCCCGGAACCCGAAGAGCTTCACCCCCTGAGTCTTCATCGAAGATGATCGCTGTCTGTTCCACCATCACATGGTCTATCGCTCCATTTCCCTCCAACATCATTTTTATTATGAAATGAGCAGAAGGGATATACCCTGAAGCAGAGATGGGCAGGATCAATACCAAAGCCAGGAGTATACAGGGCCGGAATATTTTTTTCATTTGTGCACCTTATTTAATTCCCATTCCTAAGCAAGTTCCCACCCATAAATGGCTATTTTCCGCAATCTCT
>JAUXHQ010000154.1 GCA_030621455.1 Deltaproteobacteria bacterium | reverse complement strand
CCTGTGCGTTCGCACGCAGACAGGTCGACCCGCGCTTTTGCCTCCGGCTTCCTTCAGGCGCACTTTGCTGTGAACACCCTTGACTTAGACTACCCTTCGCCTCCGTCAAGCTGGGTCTGGACTTTGCCCAACACCTGTGTCGTAATGTCAGGCATCACCATTTAGCAGCCGGGCCATGCCCGGCACACAACTTCATGGTTTTATAGGTGGATAAAAGGTTGACTTGAACCTTTCGGGTATGTTAAGGATATCACTATTATCTGATGAAATATTCAATAATAATACGACCGTTTAGAATGGTTAATTGTAACTTCTCAACAACTCCGGGGAGGTTTACAATACCTAAACGGAGTGGGGTGCTCTTGTGAGCGACGACGTGAATTTTGGGATGTACGTATTCAGAACGTTCGATGTTAAGATGTCGGTTCGTCTGATTAGTGAGTAGAAATTTAACATTCATCTTCAATTATCAAAGGAGGTCTTATGGTTAGCAGTAAAGAGATTACCGATATGTATCGCGAAAAGTCCACAGAGGATACTACTGCCTCCGGCATTCCGGTGAAGGAGGTATATACTTCGGAAGATATTGCCCATATAAATACTGAAAAGGATGTAGGTCTTCCGGGACAATATCCATTTGTTCGTGGGCATCACCCTTTGATGTATCGGGGTAAATTATGGAATATCAGGAACATTACCGGCTTATCCACACCGAAGGCGTATAACGAGCGGTTACGATACCTAATAGAGCAGGGGATGACAGCCATAGAGTGTGAGTTGGATAACCCTACATTCTATGGGCTTGAGCCGGATCAAGAAGCTGCCGATGGTCATCTTGGGGTATGTGGGACTTGCCTGCACTCCTTCAAGGATGTAGAGGAAATGCTTAAGGGTCTCCCTTTAGAGGCACTCAGCTTCTCTTCCGCCCCGGCTACGCCGGATCTTTCCCAAGCGTATGTGTTGACTGCCATGAAGCATGGCTTCGATATAGGGAAATTGAGGGGATTAGCTCTTATCCCACATTTCTATTTATTTAACACCTGTGTTCCTGACCTGGAACAAATAACATTTGTTCATGGCCGTACCTCGACCATATTCCGATGGTCAAACGACTTTCTGGAATATGCTTGCCGAAATCTATTCAAGTGGAACGGGTGGTATAGTAGTGGCTATGATATCCGCGAGGCGTTCAGTGATGCTGTTCAGGAGATTGCATATTCCATTGCCATTCGTAATGATACGCTCCGCGAGATGATAAAAAGGGGGATTGATGCAAATGTTGCTGCCCCAAAGTTCATGCCGGTATTGAGTGTAGAACAGGATTTCTTTGAGGAAATAGCAAAATTCAGAGCAGCGAGGAAGGTTTGGGCGGAGACATTACAGCGGGACTTCGGCATTACCGATCCAAATGCATTGTGCCTGAGATTTCATGCCAACGTTGCGGGGTCAAGCTTTACACGTCAGCAACCCCTGGTCAACCTTATGAGGGGGAGTTTGAGTTGCCTGGCTGGTGTTCTTGGTGGCGCTTTGGGCATCCAGGTCCCATCATATGATGAGGCATGGGCAACCCCCTCGGAAGATGCAGCAACCCTTGCCGTAAGGACACAGCAGATCGTAAGGTATGAGTCAGGTGTGCCAAGGGTGGTTGATCCATTGGCAGGTTCGTATTATGTAGAGTCATTGACGCATGAAATGGCCCAAAGGATTGAAGCGGAGGTTGACAAGATTGAAAAACTCGGTGGTTGGTTAGAGGCAATGCGGACGGGTTGGGTGAAGAATGAACTCGAAAAGAGTCAGATAGCGCGACAAGGGAAGATAGAAAGTGGGGAAAGGCCGGTTATCGGTGTTAACCGTTTCACCATTCCACCTGAAGAAGATTTCAAACCCAAAAGGTATACACCTGACACATCTAAAGACGTCGACCCTTATCTCGCTGAATATTTAGAATGGAGAGACACAAAACGGGACAGAGAAAAAGTCAAGCGGACATTAGATAATTTATACACTACGGCAGAGAAGACCAAAGATAATTTAGTTCCGTCCGTGTTTGAAGCCTTGGAAGCTGACGCCACTTTTGCTGAGATAAGAGGGGTATTAAGAATGGTTGATGGATTAGAATATGATTGGGCTGGAGAGAGAGAATATCCTTTTTAAAGGTTGATAAGGGGGCCGATGAGTATGAGCAATGAAAAGACAAAGGTGATAACAGGTAAGATTGGCACTGACGGCCATTATCGGGGGATTGAGGCGGTAACCAGAGCATTGCGTGATGCCGGCATGGAGGTCGTCTATTTAGGTGCAGGCAGGAGAGTAGAAGAAGTGATAAAAGCAGTAATCCAAGAGGATGCCGATGTTTTAGGACTAAGCTTTTTATGTGGTGGCCATATGCAAACGATGAAAAAAATAATGGCTCGAATAAAGGAAAAAGACTTGGATCATGTTTTGGTCATAGCGGGCGGTATTATTTATGATGATGAAATTCCGGAGATGAAGGAATTAGGTGTTGCCGAGGTGTTTTTGCCTGGGGTCCCTCTGGCAGACATGGTTGATTATGTGTCAGTTGAGGTTGAGAAACGAAAAAAATAGGAAGGAAGGAATAGGCTTTCCCGGAGAACAAAGACCAATGGCAAAGAGGTATTGAGTGTAAATGAAACAAGAAGGGAACTCCCCCGACCTCCCTACAGAGGTCGGGGTCATGAGTGGCGGCAGGCGCCGGGGCATATGGCCCCTTATGCCTGCCTGTATTAAGTTATCCCAGCCCCTGAACGGTCCGCTGGATGATGTTGTCCTGAGTCTTGCGGCTGATATCCACAAAATGTGCGCTGTAACCGGCCACCCGGACTATCACCTCCTGATACTTCTCTGGGTCTCTCTGAGCTGCCCTTAGTGTGGAATCATCGACCATATTGAACTGGACATGATCCATGCCCAAATCCGCCCAAGTCTTCATGTAGGCCTTCCACAGTTGATAACCTTTTTCGCCTGCCAGCTGTGTTGGCGAGAGCCGCTGATTCAATAATGACGCCCTAATATCGCTTACGTGGTCGATCTTGGCGCAAGATTTGAGAACCGCGGTTGGTCCCTTCTTGTCGAGACCGGGACCCGGTGATATCCCGCCATCATAGAGGGCATCACCCAGCCTGCGGCCATTGGGAAGGGCACCCACTACATTTGCAAAGAGGATATTGTAGCTTACATTCTCCGGGAGTAGTGGCCAGTTGTTTCCAGCCGGGCACTTCATCTCCTTTGAGTGTCTTGCGACCTCTCGCAGACAGCGCACCATAATCTCGTCCACGTAGTCATCGTCATTCCCCCATTTGGGCGCATTTCGCACAAAGTCAAGCCGCATCTCTTCACGGTTTTCCCAGTTTGTCTTTAAGGCATCCAGAAGCTCATCCATCGTGTATTTCTTTTCGTCATAGACAAGTTTCTTGATTGCAGCGAGGCTGTCTACGTTCTCAACCCATGTGAACCCTGTGGTCCATGCGTTACCACGCTCGCCGTTGTGAGTAGAACATGCATCAGTGCCGCTCTCTACAGCACGTTCGTATATTGCCGAGAGTGCGGGCCTCGAATACATCTCCGGATCTTTGGTTCTACCCAGGTTGGTTGTACGTATGAGGAGGTTCAACAGCCATTCCATCTGCTTCACCCAGGCCTGGAACAGTTTCTCGAAGCTCTCGAAGTCCCTCGGATCTCCGGTCTTTGGCCCCATCTGCATATTAACGACATGATCGTAACCGTTATTGAGTGCATACTCTATAAATTTCGCACAATTCGCACTCCCTGCCGCCATCCGGAAGGGCTGAGACCCGTATTTGGTAGGGGGGCAGGGTGACATGCATGCCTGATGGACCCATTGCCTTGCCTCCTTCAGCGGGTGCCCGTGCCAGTACATGGCGTTCGGGATCAGGACCGAATCATTCCGCATAGAGGGGTACCCAAGCCCATGCCTGATACACTCAAAGCATTCCCTAAGCACCTCGTCCTTGACATTGGGGTGGTACCTGAAGCCAAACGTAGGGTTGGAGACCCGAACATGCCGGGCGGCCTGAAGGTAAGCCAGGGTCAGGTCATTGCATGCATCGGAGCCGTCCGGGTTGACCCCGCCGAGTGTCCACACCCACGTGCCGACAATGCCTTGGGCGCCTTCCCTGATCCATCGCGGTTGAAAGACACCTATCTCATGTGTACGTATCATATGCTCGCCAACCAGTTCGATAGCCTCTTCTTTTGTTAACCTCTTTTCTATATTTACATCCTTATCATAATACGGTCCGTGCACATAGTCGGGACGATGGGGCATTGCCGCCTCAAATGTCTCGTACCTCATCAACACCTGAATGAAGTGATCAAACTGTAATGACTCTTGAAGATTCCTGGGAGGTTTTGCAGGGACATGGTCACATACCTCGGCAATACGCAGTAATTCCTCTTTACGCTGCGGATCGCTTTCAAATGCCTCGGCCACTATCCTGGCCAGCCTTGCATATCGATTTGCATAGGTAATCATTGCCTCTAGTACTGTCTGCATGGCCTCCCACATCGGCAGTTTCTCATATAGTGACAGTAACTCAGGCGACGGGTTGCCCTGAAGCTTCTCCTCGGTTTCCTCCATGAGTTGGTCTATCTCATCAAGAATCGCATCAAAACCCTTAAAGATAAAGCCCCAGTCCTTAGTTGAATAGGTGACGGAAGATGAGGGCACCCCTATTGCGATCGCGCCGCTCATATATTTCACGGCATCTTCCGGGTCCAGTATCTTTGCCAGTCCGTCCAAGGCAGTATGACCGCCCCAATAATCATTCAGCTCAGCCATTATTTTCAAAGATTCTTCTTCCGGTTCCGGGATGATCCCTTGTTCGTTGTAGGCCTCCTCATTAATCATACTTGCCCCCTGCCAATAGTGGACCATCTCGTGGGGAGCACTTCCACAGTAGCCTACAAGTTGTGCGTGGTCAGTGATAAAGATGGGCACGTTCTCCAGGACATTTGCTAATGCGCGGGCTTTACGAACCGCGATGGCCTCACCCTCGTTCTCCTTCCATTCATCGGTAAAGAGCGTGGGTAAGCTAAGATCGATCTTCACCCCGGGGGCATAGAGCCCGCCAATGCCGCCCTTCTTCCAGACAGCCTTTCGCAAATAATCAAGACGTTTAGAGCGTGTCTTCTCTGCCACCCACCACCATTGCTGTTTCTCCTTGAGTTCTCCAATCGTATCATCTACTTTAGTAGTGTCCGCTGTTGCCATATGTTTTTCTCCTCATTCAGATTTAGGATACCGAAAACCGGACTGTGTCATGATAAACAACTTTAAAACGCATATGCACACTAATTATCCGCTTTAACAGACCTCGCTTCGTAACTGCTCCACTCAAAGTCCCCTGTCCTTGACATTGGAGCCGCTTCAGATCTACG
>JAUXHQ010000046.1 GCA_030621455.1 Deltaproteobacteria bacterium | reverse complement strand
TTGGAAGGAGCTTCCTCCAGGCGGACAGTGAGGTATCGTCAATAAACCTGGTTGCTGGGGCTGCCGCTGCAGGCGTCAGGGCTATGACCACTACCTCAAGCACTGCCTTCAGTTTGATGCAGGAGGGGCTTTCTGCGATAGCTGCCATGGAGGTTCCATGTGTTGTTGTGGATGTTCAGAGGGGAGGCCCCGGAGCCGGGAGCACGCAGCACGCCCAGATGGATTATCTCCTCGCCACAAGGGGTTCCCACGGTGACTATTTCAATATGGTGCTGGCCCCATTTTCAGTTCAGGAGACCTTTGAAGTGATTCAACTGGCATTCCACCTAGCTGACAAATACAGGCATCCTGTGCTTGTCCTTACCGATGGTATCATGGGACAGATGGAGGAGAGTGTGGATTTGAAGACCGTTGAGTTTGAGCCGTTGCCGGAAAAGGATTGGGCTGTAGCAGGATCCGGGGAAAGGGGGCTGAAACGAAACTTTTTGCATAATTCCCCGGGCATACTCGGGTTCATGACCGGTGACACTTACAGGAGCAACCTCGAAAGGACCTATGACAAATACAAAAGAATGAAAGATACAGAGGTTCGCTATCATGCCAAAGACATCGAAGACGCTGAGATCATCCTGATTGCCTATGGCTCTACGGCCAGGGTGACTGCCAGGGCGCAGTACGAAGCCCGTGCGGAAGGTTTAAAGGTGGGCATGATACGCCCGATAACCCTCTGGCCTTTTCCTACAGACATCATAAAAGAATATGCTGAAAAGGTGAAGGGTTTTATTGTAGTGGAGGACACCATGGGACAGATGGTGGAGGACGTAAAATGTACTGTGGCCGAGAAGACCGAGGTTCACCTCGTTGGGTTCCTCGATCGTCATCTGCCCACTAGCACAGGTATGATCCTTCCCGATGTGGTGTTGAATCGTATAAAGGCAGTTGTTTGAGAGCTTGGCGCAAGGCATGGGGCATAAAGCACAGGTAACACAACTTAAGGCGCAGAGTTAAATCCTTGTGCTTTAAGCCTTAAGCCATATGCCGCATTTTACTTGTACTTATATGCTTATCATAGCATCGGCCTATATATATGTATTTTCAAGAAAAGGAGGAATGAAAGTGAGTAATAATATAACAAAAGCGGAAATCGCCATGGCGGGTATGGGAGGCCAGGGTGTATTGACCATCGGTCACCTCCTGGCCAACGCCGGGTTGTCGGTCTTTGAAAATGTGAGTTGGTTTCCCACGTATGAGACCTGGCAGAGGGGTGGAAAAGTTTACTGTTGCATAATTTTATCAGAGGAGGACATACTATCTCCGATGATTTCCAGGCCGGAGGTGCTATTTGTCCTAGACGAACCCTCCCTTGATGATTATGAGGATAGTCTCGTTGAGGGAGGACTCCTTGTATACGATACAACCCTTGTAGAGAGAGATGTCAAGAGGAACGATATCAGGGTGCTCTCCATGCCATCGGCAGACTTAGCCCGGGGCCTTGGATCGATCCAGGTGGGGAATCTGATCCTCCTGGGGGCATACCTCGCGGACAGCAAAGTACTGCCTATGGATATAGTTGAATCCGCTTTAGAAGAGATGCTCAAAAAGGGTAATAAGGAGGGCTTCTTGCCTTTGAACAAGAAAGCCCTCAGGCTTGGGTTTGAAAAATTTTCAGGAAATGGAACCGAGCGCTAAGAGCAAGAGCAGGGTTAACTTGTGAAACCATCGAAACTGACATTCAGAGGAGTCCAAATATGAGTACCGAGCTCTTAGTGCATAGGGGGATCAAGCTAAGTGTCGATAGATATCCGGATAAGGTGGCTGTTATCTTTAAGGACAAAAGGATAACATACTCGGAACTTAATTCCAATGCCAACAGGGTTGCCAATGGTATAACCGCCATGGGGCTGAGGAAAGGGGACAAGGTTGGTATACTCCTGTATAATTGCAGTGAAATTGTGGAAATATACTATGGCATGGCCAAGGCAGGCATAATCTCTGTGCCGATTAACTTCCGCCTTGCAGGGCCTGAGGTGGAGTATATCATCAAGAACTCAGACTCAAAGGCATTGATAATGGGTGAAGAGTTTGTTGAGACGGTTGATCCCATACGTTCCAACCTTGAAATGATCGGCAAGAGAAACTATGTTGTTCTAGGAGATAATACTCCGGACTATGCTGTCGGGTATGAGGACTTTTTAGCCACAGCCTCCGATACGGAACCTGCTGTTGAAATAAGAGAGACAGACCCTTATTTCATAGGTTACACGTCCGGGACTACCGGGTTTCCCAAGGGATCAATCATGCCCCACAGGTCCATCTATAACATCGTCATATCTCACCTTATCGGGAGGGGTGTATTGCCGGATGATAAGTATCTGCTCATAATGCCGCTTTTTCATTCAAATTCGGTGTGGCATTCGAACCTACTCTTGTTCATTGGAGGGGCGGTTTACATTTATCCGTCCGGGGGGTTCAACCCGGAAGAGGTATTGGAGATAATCCAAAAAGAGAAGATTACCTGCACAAATATGGTCCCGACCATGTCAAACCTCATACTCAACCTTCCCGACAAGGACAGGTTCGACGTATCATCCATGCGATGGCTGGTGTCGTCTTCTGCCCCGCTTCTCACAAAGACGAAAGAAGAGTTGTGTAGCTTCTTCAAACACAGCAAACTTTACGAAGGCTATGGATCAACGGAGACAGGCGCCGTAACCTGTCTTTCCCCGGAGGACCAACTACGCAAGGTAAGAAGTATAGGTAAGCCTTACTTTGGGCAAGAGGTAAGGCTCCTGGACAGTGACGGTAAAGATGTAGCTGTAGGGGAGGTCGGTGAACTCTATTCCAGAGGTCCGACACAGATGACAGAGTACTATAATGATCCGGAAAAGACGAAGAACGCGTTCATGGGTGAATGGCTTGGTGTCGGTGACATGGCTATGATGGATGAGGAAGGTTACCTTTATCTGGTAGACAGGAAGCAGGACATGATAATAAGCGGGGGCGAGAACATCTATCCCAACGAGATAGAAGAGGTGCTGTCAAGGCATCCGAAGATTCATGAACTTGCTGTAATAGGGGTCCCCGATGAAAAATGGGGGGAGGCGGTGAAGGCTGTGGTTGTCTTGAAGCCGGGTGAAGAGGCAACCGAAGAGGAGATCATGAAGTTCTGTAAAGGTAAGCTCGCCGGCTACAAGAAGCCCAAGTCGGTGGACTTCTTATCCGCGTCGGCAATGCCGAAGACCCCTACGGGAAAGATCCTGAGGAGACCGTTGAAGGAGGCATACTGGAAGGGTAAGAAAGTAAAAATCTGATAACTTGAACGGAGAAAAGGACGATCCAGTAAGGATTGGGATTCAACTGAAGAACGTGATTTGGAATAGGGCACTGGATAGCTTCATCTTATCCGCCAATAGCCGACATGTTCCGTGAGCATTTCTTGGGGCTTTTTTCCCCCAAGAAATGTCTCTCGGCTTTGTTTGAGATGGCGAAATCGATGAGCCTCTCCAGGCTGGAGTTATCAGATGTTTCTCTAAGGGAGGGTTTTAGGTCCACCTCCTTGTCGGAAAAAAGGCAGGTCCTGAGCTTCCCATCGGCAGTTAACCTCAACCTATTACAGGAAGAACAAAAATGATCGCTGAAGGGACTGATAAAGCCGATCTTGCCGGGTGCTCCCTCAAATCTGAACATTCGAGCAGGTCCCCCTCCCTCTTTTTTATTGATGGGACAAAGCCTCTTGAAACTCTCTATTTTTTTCTTTACCTCCTCGGATGACACGTATCTGTCTTCATTCCATTGACTATTAGATCCGATGGGCATCAGCTCTATAAACCTTATATGATAGGGATTATCCATTGAAAGCCTGGCAAAGTCAATAACCTCATCATCGTTAACCCCCCTTATGATAACGGTGTTTATCTTCACAGGGGAGAGCCCCGACCTCATGGCTTCCTCAGTTCCTTCCCAAACCCTTTTAAGGTCCCCACCCCCGGTAATCTCTTTGAACTTCAAACGATTAAGAGAATCTATGCTGACATTTATACGGCGAAGCCCTGCGTCAAACAGAGAAGTAGCAAAATCACGAAGTAATATCCCGTTTGTGGTCAAACTAAGGTCCTGAACGCCATGGATCTTTGAGAGGAAGCGTATGAAGTTTACGACCCCTTTTCTTACCAGGGGTTCTCCCCCTGTAACCCTTACCTTAGAGATGCCTTTTTTCACAGCGACTTCAACGACGCGGAGGATTTCCTCATAACGGAGAATCTCCTCATGACTGATCTTTAAGGCACCTTCGATCGGTGTGCAGTAAACGCACCTGAGATTGCAGCGATCGGTGACGGACACGCGTAGATAATTGATTTTACGATTAAATTTATCAATCAGGCTTTTCATGGGATCCTTGTGGATATAGAGAACGGTCCATCCTTTACTATGATAACCTGAAAAGATTGTCAAGTTTTTTCCTTTTTTCCCTTGACAAACCTCAGTCTCCGTGGTAAATGAGCAGAAACCTGCGCAGGTTAAGACCTAGAGCTGGACGGTGTCGCTTTTCCTTAAGGGATCATAAAAAGATGGTGTTATGTTGGAAAATATCATTTTCAACAGAGGATGTAGGTGTTTAGCCATATATAGGAACTCACTTTAAGGTCTTTACCTTTTTATCAACTTGGCTGAAATGATAAAAGAATACATCCTTATCCGGCCTTGTCTTGATGGGAACACCCAAGGGTCTTGCGAATGTTTGATCCACGCTAATTTGTTTGTGCATCAGTGACCATGAATGTCCGACAAAGATCATTCAAGTCATAAGCCTTTCTCTAAGCGCACAGATCGAACAAATGTAGTTAGTTCACCCCAGAGAACACGGAAGAAAACCGTTCTTTTAATCCACTAACCACCCTGCGGATGACTGTTAATCAAGTCACACAGATAAGCCTGTTGAGTTGTTGAACGATTAAGTCAATCTCAACATTGAGCCAGGTTAACGCTCAAGTGCTTTCCTAATCTCGTCTCTGCACAGTGAACAGCTATCTAGTACCAATCCACACATAGACCTTAAGAAGGATTGACGCAAACTAACATGAATGCCAAAATGAAGGGGGTGATTGGATAACATCTTTAACGTTCAAATCTTGGCTCTCATGAAGAACTGAGGGAACGCGATATTTCTATTGATTTGGTTTGTAAGCAAAAATGGATACACATTAAAAACTTAAAGATCTGCGAGAAAAAAGGAGGAACATGAGAATGACAAAAGCAGAATTGGTGGCAAAGATAGCAGAGGATGCAAACCTGAGCAAAGCAAGTGCTGAAAAGGCTCTAAATTCCTTTACCAGCAATGTTACCGCTACCTTGAAGAAGGGTGGAAAGATCACATTGACTGGTTTTGGAACATTCTCCGTAGTTCAGAGAAAAGCCAGAAAAGGCAGAAATCCTCAAACAGGAAAAGACATAAAGATTCCTGCAACCAAGGTGGCAAAGTTCAAGGTAGGGAAGAAGTTAAAGGAAAGCGTTAAGTAAAATAGGTACAAATTAAAATAGACAGAAGATCAAAAGGCAGGCATAGACAAGAAATGCCTGCCTTTTTTTATGAGTTTCCTCAATCTGACGACAACTACACGTCATATCAAAAAGTGCCATGGTATTATAATTCTTAAGCGTGACCCGGTGCTGAGTGTCTAAGATCCAACTTGACAAACGACACATGAATAGTATGATTGAGTCGATTGCTCTCACCTGGTGCATGACTGACACAATGGGGTCCCTGGAACTCAGGGGCTTCGCTGCGAATATCAAAGGCAATTTTATAAGGCTATCACAAGTGAAAAGGCCAGAGAAAGAGGTGGCATGAATATTCTAAAATTGGGAATACCAAAAGGAAGCCTGGAAAAAGCTACAATCGAACTATTTAGAAAGGCCGGTTGGCGAATATCGGTGAATTCCCGGAGTTATTTTCCGGAAATCGACGATACTGAGGTCAAGTGCGCTCTTATTAGAGCTCAAGAGATGTCAAGATACGTGGAAGATGGGACCCTGGACCTGGGCCTGACAGGAAAGGACTGGATTCTCGAAAACAGTTCTGACGTGGTTATCCTTCAAGATTTGATATATTCAAAGGTGACTCAAAGACCGGCGAAATGGGTATTGGTAGTGACAGAGGATTCTCCCATAAGGAGATTAGAAGATTTGGAAGGGAAAAGGGTTTCAACGGAACTTGTAAATTTTACAAAGAAGTTTTTTTCGGAGCGAAATATAAATATCGATGTGGAGTTTTCATGGGGGGCTACTGAAGCCAAGGTAGTAGAAGGGTTGGTTGATGCGATAGTAGAGGTTACTGAAACAGGTAGTACTATCAGGGCTCACGGTCTTCGCATCGTCCATCAACTGATGGAATCCAACACTCAACTGATAGCCAACAAAGAGTCGTGGCAGGATCCATGGAAACGAAAAAAGATGGATCAGGTTAAGATCTTGCTCAATGGCGCGCTACAGGCGGAAAATAGAGTTGGGTTAAAGATGAACATTCCCGAAAAAGACATAGACAACATTACGAGTATCCTTCCTAGTTTGAAAGCCCCAACCATAGCAAAGCTTTATGAACAAGAATGGTACTCTGTGGAGGCAGTTGTAGACAAAAAAACGGTCCGTCGATTGATACCAAAACTACAAGAAGCTGGTGCAGAAGGGATCGTAGAGTACCCCTTGAACAAGGTCATATAGTGGGGAGTTGCGGGTTTTGTTTCCATTTATAAATTGCCAAAGTGTAAACTACTTTTATGTTGAAATGTAGGATGCCGTGATTCATAAGACAAAAATAATAATAATCGTCGGCCCCACATCCATTGGCAAGTCCCGGTTGGCATTAGATTTAGCCAACGAGGTTGACACAGAGATCATCAGTGCCGATTCCATGCAGATATACAGGTATATGGACATAGGCACAGCCAAACCGACTCCAGAGGAGCAGCTCAGTGTAAAGCATCATCTTATAGATGTCTTATACCCGGATGAGGCGTTCAGCGCCGAATTGTTCCGGCAAAAAGCGACAACGGCCATCTCCGAAGTTAACATACAGAGTAAAACCGCTATTGTGGCGGGAGGGACAGGACTTTACGTTAAAGCCCTAACCGGAGGTCTGTTCGATGGCCCTGGTGCAGACCCACAACTCCGACAGGAACTTAAGGAAAAGGCTGCAAAGGAAGGCACCCAATCTCTCTACCGAGAACTAACAGAGATAGATCCGGTCACTGCAGCAAGGTTACACCATAATGACTCTTTTCGGATCATACGGGCGTTAGAGGTCTATCAGTTGACCCAAAGGCCATTGTCAGAACACCACGATAAACATAACTTCAAAGAGTCCCCCTTTGAAACCTTGAAGATTGGTCTCCACCTGGAGGACCGACAACGTCTTTATTCGCGAATAGAGCATAGGGCGGACAGGATGATGGCGGCCGGTCTTGTAGACGAGGTCAAATCACTCCTGGCAATGGGATACACAGCGGATTTAAAGCCGATGCAAGCATTAGGGTACAAACAGATTACCGGGTATATTTCCGGGGAATTCTCATTGGATGAGTCCATTTCGCGATTGAAACGGGACACAAAGCGTTATGCCAAACGCCAGATGACTTGGTTCAGGGCTGATCCCGAGATAAACTGGTACACATACCCCGATGATTATGGAGAGATACTGCGGAAAACGAAAGGGTTTGTGGAAAGGGCTCCAAACACAAACCACCACAAGAACCCATCAAAGAGGCACAGGCCAGGATAGTGGCGAGAAGGGCGTCAGTGAGTTTGTCAGGACCAATAGGAACGAGATAAGGCCATAATGAGGAAAAGTGCCATTTCCGGACGAAACTAGTAAGGCTTCACTGGTCTAAACACTGCTTTTACTTTGACAGTCAGGTCATCCAGTAAGGAATATATCACCGGAATTAGTAGAAGGGTGAGGAACGTGGAGGTAATCATGCCACTGCCTACGGCAATGGCCATAGGCGATCTTACCTCACCGCCTTCACAGAGTTCCAGCGCTATAGGCAGCATTCCGAAAAACGTAGAGAGTGCAGTCATTAAGACGGGCCTGAGTCTCACAGGGCCTGCCTCAAGGATAGCCTCGTCACGGGCTAAGCCCCTCTGTCGCAGGATATTGGTATAATCTACCAATAATATGGCGTTCTTTGTCACCAGTCCCACTAACATGACGAGGCCCATAAGGCTGAAAAGGTTAAGTGACTTGCCCGTAATAACCAGGGCGCCGAAAGCCCCAAAGAGGGCCAGCGGCAAAGCAATCAGTATCGTGAACGGATGGACAAAACTCTCAAACTGGGCTGCCAACAACATATAGATCACCACTATTGCCAGGGGGAAGGCAAAGACAAAGGACTCGAACATTTCGATCATATCCTCGCTCGTCCCCCCGAAGCTCAGTTCATACCCACCTTCTTTCGGTAAAACCTGCTTTGCAATCTTCTTCAAGTCCTCTATGGCTTCCCCTGCAGTCTTCTCCCCTCGGGCATTGGCAAAGATGTGAACCGCATGCTGCCGTTCGAAACGTCTGATGCTTTGAGGAGTCACCCCGCTCTCCAGGTACACCAGGTTCCTCAGCTCTATCAACTGCCCACTCCTGGATGGAACAAGGATATTCATCAGGTCGGAAGGCGCGGTGCGGTATGATTCCAACATACGTACCCGGATATCATAGCGTTCGCCCTCTTCTTCGAATTTCACATTTTCATCTGTATGACCGTCGATCAGGACCCTAAGGGTGTCGGCGATAGTTGATATGTCGACCCCCACATCTGCGGCCTTATTCCTGTCGATATAGACGCGGACCTCCGGTTTTTCCAGCTCCAGGTCATAATCCACCCCTGTAATCCCGGGCGTCCTCTCATACATCCGTTTCATCTCAGTGGCATATTCTGTCAGCTTATTCATGTCCGGGCCTTTGATGATACCGTCCACATCCGTATTGCGCCCAAGCCGACCTATGGCTGAGAAGTCTTCCACAGAGATAGTAACTCCGGGTACGGTCTTACAGTTCTCCTGCAATATGGCCATGATCTCTTGTTGGCTCCGTTCCCTCTTGTCCCAGTCCTCCATGACATTGAAGAACATAACATTGTTAGCATCATCCGTAGGCATGGCGCCCACCATGCTGGTGATCATCGTGTTTTCAGGCTCTTCCGCCACTATGTCCTCCACGCGCTTTATGAACTCCCTCGTGTATGCGATACTGGAGCCCACGGGTGTCCGCATCGTCATTATATAGAGGCTTCTGTCTTCCAAAGGAAGGAACTCCTTGTTCGTGGCCAGGAAGAAGACCACAGTAGCACCAAAGACGCCTGCGGCAAATATGACCACCAGTATGCGGTGGTTCAAGGCTGAGCGGAGCAGGACACGGTAGGCCCTGTTCATGGACGAAATGCCGCCTTCTATGGCGCGAAAAAAGATATTATGTTGTTTGGCTTCTACCGTCCGGGTAACCCTGATTATCCGGGCGCAGAGCATGGGAGTGAGCGTAAG
>JAUXHQ010000009.1 GCA_030621455.1 Deltaproteobacteria bacterium | reverse complement strand
AACGGGTTGAGTCGAATCAAACTCCTGGGTCCCCTGAAGCTTCCCGAGTTATCCTCCCAACTGGTCGACTTTTGCTGCCACGGAATTGCCAGGCCGGAATGAACGTAACCTTTTTTGTCTCTGTTGCAGGTCGGACAAAGGCATAATCTGCAGAAATATTGAAACTCAATTATGATCTACAATGGCTTAATGACATAATTAAAATGAATTTCAAAACTTTTGAATCTGAGGGAAGAGGAAAGAGACGCCGCATGTTAACGAAGAAACTTGAATGCGGTTTCATAACTATTTTTGTGATAATCGTCTTGGGTGTGTTTGCCTATGCCCGGGGAACCGCTGGAGATTCTCCGGATGTGTGCGAAGTATTGCCTTTGCGGTGCGCCATCGCGAGAGGGGTGCAGAAGAATCTGGACTTGCAGGTGGAACAGATGAACATCCCCATCAACCTGGAGGGTGTTATCATTAGTGATGCGGAATTTGATCCGGTACTTGAGAGTTCAGTCTATTCTCTCGATCAGGAGACCCCCACGTCTTCCGCTTTTACATCTGACGCCCTCGACATCTACCGACAAACGGGCGGCACAGTGGGCATCCGGAAGAAGTTCGAAATCGGCCTGGAATCTCGGCTGTCCTTTGAGACCTATCGTTCCACTAACAACTCCACTGTAGATGCTTTGCGACCTCAATACACGAACATCCTTATCCTGAATTTCACGCAACCGCTCCTTCGAGATTTCGGAACGAGTGTTAACAGGGCAAATGTGCGTATTTCAGAGAATCAGGTTCGTGAAGCCGCAAAGGACTACCTCGATCAAGCCCAGCGTCTGGGGGAGGAAATTGAACAGGTCTACTATGACCTGGCAGAGCCGGTGGAAGTTCTTCGGTACCGGATCGAGTCACGGGAACTGGCGGAAGAACTTCTCCAAGGGAACCGGAAGAAATTCGAGAGAGGCGTGGTCCCCATCAGCGAGGTTCAGCAGGCTGAGACGGCAGTCATAGCCCGGGATGAAGAAGTAGTATTTGCCAGGCAACAGGTTGAGATGGCACGAAATCGCTTAAGAGATCTCCTCGAAATCCGCCCCGGAGACCCTTTGTCAGATAAGGGTTTTGTGACTGAGAAGATCCCGGGAGTTAACAAGGAATTTCCTGATTTTGAAAGGGCGCTGGCCGTTGCTTTGAAAGGGCGTCCCGACCTTCAACGACAGCATATAGAGATCGCCAGCAGGGATATCCTCATTGAGTATTATCACGACCAGAGGCTGCCGAGGGTGGATCTGGAGGCAACCCTGGGGGTTAACGGTTTGTCTGGCGGCGACCGTCCTGTTCCGGACTTCAGAACCGGGGGGCTTATGTCGAGTCCATATGTGGGGGACTACTCCGATTCTCTCTCCAACATGACGGAGGGTGATGGAAAAGAGTGGCTTGTGGGACTCCGTTTTTCCTATCCAATTGGAAACAGGGCTGCTAAAGCCCGCTACCAGCGCGCTGATTGGGAAAAACGAAAGGCCATTTACCGCCTGAAACGACTGGAGGGAACAATGGAGACCGAGATCAAGGATGCGCTGGTGATCGTGAGACGGTCTCTTGAGAGGTTCACGATCTCTGAAGACTCAGAGCGGTTGGCTGATACAACCCTAAATCAAGAGATGGAACGTCTTAAATACGGGCTATCCGACACTTTCCGCATCCTCATTTTCCAGAAGTCCCTCATCGAGGCGCGAATACGAAAGGTAACTGCTCTGGTGGATTTTAACCAGGGGCTCGCCAGCCTCCATCGCGCCATGGGAGTAAACCTGGATCGATTTAGTATTGTGGCGGAAGTGGATGCTTCGTGTCTCGTAACTCGGTAGCCTCCATAGAGAACTGGGCATCCTTCATGATTTCATCTGAAAATAATGAGTGCATAAAGTTTGGAATGCCTAAAGTGCCTAAAATTAAGGGATACGCTCCAAAACACTGCTGATTTTGATTCTGACCAAGATCCGGTTTATAAAATAAGTAGAATAAATTAACTTTAGGCACTTCAAATTTTAGGCACTTGTAACTTTTTGTGTAACCGCACAAGTTAGGAAAAGTGTAAACTACTTTTGATGTTGCATGAAGGATGCCTATGGAAGTCTATAACATGATCACTAAAAAGAAACCCATGGAGGGCAACAAGTGGTTGTGGAAAAGTCTGAAAAGACAGAAGACGACAAGAGAGAGGGTCGGTCTATTCGGAGAGTGAAAAAATCCTCCGTATTGTTCCATGTCTGTTTCATTGCAGTGGCTACAGTGGCCGCTGTAACAGTTACTATTTACTATGGGAGGAGAGAATATCAGGACTCACTTCAGCTCTTGACTGCGGAGTTCAATCACCAGCAATTGATATTGGCCAGGTCGGTTGCCAAGGGGGTTGAAACGTTCTTCAAGGACATAGATAGCGATTTGGTGGCATTTTCGAATATTTCGGCTGTGCAGAGGATGGAACCGGGGATGGTTGAACAGATGCGATCTTTGTATATGGGATTTCCATCCCAGGCGTCATCTCGGAGGCTTGATGTAAATGGGATCCTTCGCTTTATTTACCCCGACGAGGGCTGGCGGAAAGACCTTATAGGCCGGGACTATAGCAATGAGGTCTACTTTCGAAAGGATGAGAGGAAGGTTGTGGTGTCCGGTCTGGTCACCAATGAGGCGGGGGAGAGACGCATGCGAGTTGCCAGACCGGTCTACGTCGATCGCGAAGAAGGCGGTAGAGAATTCAATGGAGTCATGGTTCTTTCCTTTGACCCTCAATCACTGACCGAGCTGTTTGTTGACCCGATCGTGTCGGGCAGGACAGGCTATGCCTGGGTGCTGAACGACGAAGGGGTGATCCTGGCCCATCACGAAAAAGCATTCGTGGGTAGAGATGCCTTCAAGGTGCGGGTCGAAAGGAATCCTGATCTATCCTACGATATGATAAACCGGATCCAGCAAGAGATGATGACAGGAAAGGAGGGGACGGGACGGTATATATCGGGATGGCATAGGAAAGAATCAGGAAAGATCGAAAAGCTTATCGCGTTCACTCCGATCCATGTTTTTGAAAGAATCTGGTCGGTGGCTGTGTGTGTGCCGGTTTCCGAGGTGGAAAGGATTGTTAAGGACACCTACCGCAAGGAAATGTATGCATTGGGCTCCATTATATGCATCGTGGTAGCCGGGGGTCTCTTCGCTATTGGCATGATCTATCGCTGGGGGCGTTCCTGGGGGGAAGAGGCAGATATGCGAATGCGGTCAGAGGAGGCGTTGCAGCGGTCAGAGCGGAAGTTTAGAGACCTTGCTGAGAACACCACTGACTGGGTCTGGGAGGTGGACACGCAGGGGGCCTTTACTTATAGTAACCCTAAGATCGAAGATGTATTGGGTTATGACGTCACGCATATCTTCGGCAAGACCCTCTTTGACCTGCTTAATGAATCGGACCGGAAAGAAACACTCAGATTTTTCACCAAAAAGGCTTTGCGCAAAGAGCCGTTCCTTCGTCAGGAAACTCTCAATCACATCAAAGATGGCCATCCCGTGGTCTTGGAGGCAAGCGGAATCCCCATCTTCGATGAAACGGGCCAACTGAGAGGATACAGGGGTATAACAAGAGAGATCACCGAGCGTTCCCAGATGCTTCAGGCATTGAGGGAATCCGAAGAAAAATTTAGGGTAATCTCTGAAGGCTCAGCCGATGGAATACTAGTGATCGGCATTAAGACCGGCCAGATTGTCTATGCAAATCCGGCTATCTGTAACCTGTTGGGTTATACCGCTGACGAGCTGCAGAACATGACGGTGCTGGATATCAGCCCAAAGGAAAGCCTGAGAGGTGTAATGTCAGGGCTTGAAGGTCTGATGTCAGCGGAGATATCTCAGATAGAGGCGCTTCCCTGCTTAAGAAAAGATGGGGGAACCTTTTTTGCGGATGTAAATAGCAAGAAGATCGTATATGAGGGAAGAGACCGGGTTGTGGGATTTTTCAGGGACATTACCGAACGTAAGCTTATGCATGAGGCGCTGGAGGAAAGCGAGGCCCTCCATCGTTTGATCGTTGAGACTATGAGCGATGGCCTTGGAATATTAGACGAAAACGGGATATTCACGTACATCAACGACAAATTTTTTGAGATACTGGGATATTCCAGACACGATATGATCGGGCGTCCTATTTTCGACTTCTTCGATGAGACCAATAAGAGGAAAATGGAGGAACATTGGGCTGGGCGAATGGAGAGGGGACACCCTGCTTACGAGATCGTCTGGAGGGGGAATAACGGTCGGGAGATTCCCACTATATTATCACCCGCACCGATCCTCGATGTCGATGGGAACTTTAAAAGCAGCTTAACGGTTATCACAGACATAACTGTGCACAAACAGGACCGGGAAAAGATCCAGCAGAGCCTTCGTCAGTTGGGAAAGGCAATGAACAGTACGATCCAGGCCATGGCAAAGATGGTCGAAATGAGAGACCCCTATACATCCGGGCATCAGGTGCGGGTAGCTCGACTTGCATGTGCCATTGCCAAAGAGCTTTCACTTCCGGAAGAGAAGATCAAAGGTCTTTACATGGCGTCGGTTATTCATGACATTGGGAAGATAGCCGTGCCTGCAGCAATTCTCAGTAGACCGGGACACCAAAGCGAGAGCGAAATCAATATTATCAAGGACCATCCACAGGTGGGATACGACATATTGAAGAACATAGAATTTCCATGGCCCGTTGCGCAGATGGTGGTTCAACACCATGAGAGGATGGATGGTTCAGGGTACCCCAGGGGGCTTTCCGGTGAAGAGATTATGTTAGAGGCGAGGATTCTGGGAGTGGCCGATGTGGTTGAGTCCATATCTTCCCATAGACCTTACCGGCCGGCCCTCGGAATGGACAAGGCATTAGAAGAAATCCTAAAAAACAAGGGCGTCCTATACGACTCAGCGGTCGTTGATGCCTGCGTGAGACTTTATGTGCAGAAAGGCTTTGAAATATCGGAGGATCATGAGGATATGGAAGGTATTGTGTGGTAAGCTTATTGGAAAAACTCGGACAGCCTCCTAGTGAATTACCCCGATAATCCGCGATGAATCGGTTTTTCTTGGCATGGGGATTGCCGGCCCAAATCTACAGTGTTTTTAGTTCAGATATACAGGGTTCTGTGGTACAACTCATATAATTATGTCTTGTTATTGCTTGCAACAGTTCCACATAGAGAGCCGCCAGTGGGAAAACCAAAATTGGAGTAGTATAATCCACGATGAACCTAAAAAATATTGACAATTATTATTCGTTGTGTTAATTCTTGAAAGTTATGAATGAGTATTCATTCAGTACTGGAAAAAAGGGAGTTGTTTTTGAATAAGGTATCATAGTGTTAAGGTAAGGGATATGCAAAAAAGGCAAACCCGCACCATTCCCCGGAGTGCTCAGGAGGGTGAACATAAACTACATAACTTCATTGTTGCTTTTCTTCTTCTCTTTATCTTTTGGGTTATATTCTCCGGGCATTTTGACACTTATCATCTCACACTTGGTGTGATCTGCAGTTTATTAGTAGCTCGATTTTCTTATGATCTCCTCTTTGCCAATGTTAGAGTAGGAAGTCATTGGCTGGTGTTTCTAAGGTTTTGCGCATACATGCCCTGGCTGACCTTTCAGATCGTCAAGGCCAATATCCATGTGGCCGCCTTAGCCTTGCACCCAAACCCACCGATAGATCCTCAGATAATCAGGTTCAAAACAAAGCTGAAAACGGATATCTCTTTGGTAACCTTTGCCAATTCAATTACACTTACCCCGGGTACTATTACCATGGATATAATAGAAGGGGAGTTCTATGTCCATGCCCTGGACAAGAAAGTGATGAAAGACCTTGGTACCGGCGAGATGGAGGATAGGGTGGCTCATATCTTTATGGGGGCAGACCACACCAACATTAAGGATGGCTGAGATGCAACCTGCATATACTTGGAAATTAGAAGGAGAAGATTAAGATGATCAGAGTCTACGATGATATAATCGTAAAGACAATCGCCCGCATTCTAACGCCGTTTATTCAGATCTTTGCCCTTTATGTGATCATGCACGGACATCATAGCCCGGGTGGAGGCTTCCAGGGAGGCGTCATTCTCGGAGCAAGCCTAATACTGTTGTTTATAACCCATGGGCTTAAGGAGACAAAGAAGAAGATTACTGAAAAGGGGATAGCTGTATTAAGTAGTCTCGGGGTATTGATCTATTCTGGAATTGGTTTGTTATGCATTATTCTCCTTGGAAATTATCTCGATTATGGGAAGCTATCCAAACTGCTGCATGTAGTTCCCGCAGAGGCACGATCACTTGGGATTTTAGGTATTGAGATCGGGGTAGGTATCACAGTCATGGCAGTTATGGTCTCTATCTTCCTTAATATATCCACAGGGGGGACTCTCCTGGAAGATGAGGAAGATAATACTCGATGATGCTGCTGAGGTCATAGATGGACGGGTTTTTTTTAAGTATAGGTGTCGGGTTGTGTATCCTGGTCTTTTTAGCTCTATACCGGGTTGTATTTGGTCCGGGTATCTTTAACAGGGTTGCTGCTGTTTCGGCTATTGGTAACAAAACATTGATTATGCTTTTGATTATGGGGGTTATTTATAAACGGATTGAGATGTTTATAGACATCAGTCTGGTCTATGCCCTTCTTAATTTTATCTGCACCCTGGCTATTTCCAAGTATTTGGAAATGGAAGGAGATAAATAATGAATTTGACAACTCCATTATCTATATTGTTTATGGTGGGCGGACTCTTCTTTTTCACAACGGCCACCATCGGGCTTCTGCGCTTTCCTGATTTCTTTGCCAGATTGCATGCTACCGGCAAGGGTGATACACTGGCTGTATTACTCTCTCTTATCGGTATCAGTTTATATGAAGGCTTTTCATTGACCAGCCTTAAGATAGCCTTTATTGCAATATTTATGTTTTGGGCTCAACCGACGGCTACCCACGCTATATCTCGTGCCGGGTTGAGACGCGGCATTAAACCATGGATGAAAAAGGAGAATAAGAGATGATCCTTCTCTTCGATTTTGCAATTCTCATCTTTGTGCTTATATGTGCTGTCGCTGCTATAACAGTGAAGGATCTCTTAAGTTCTGTTATAATACTGGCCGCTTACAGTTTCCTTTTATGTCTTTTATGGGCAGGGATGGGGGCTGTTGATGTGGCCTTTACTGAGGCATCGGTCGGTGCCGGTATAGGGACAATCTTATTAATTGTTGCGGTGAGCAAGACTACCCGGAGGTCAAAGGATTGAGAATCTTAAGTCTTATCATTGTAATACTTACAGCAGCTGTACTAATTTACGGTACCCTTGATATGCCTGACTGTGGAAACCCTGACACTCCTGCCAGTCAACATGTCTCTCCAAGATATGTTACCAGGACTATGGAGGAAACAGCCACTCCTAATATTGTAACCTCAGTACTGGGAGATTATCGGGGGTATGATACCCTGGGGGAGACAACTGTAATCTTCTCAGCCGGAATGGCATGTATCTTGATATTGAGGAAGAGACGTAGACAATAGAGAGGTAGGATGTTTGATTTTATTGTCGGCAAATACAACTACTGGATACATATCATACTTATGATGATAGGTTTCTATGCCATGATGAGCAAGAGAAACCTGATAAAGAAGATTATCGGCATGAATATCTTCCAGACAGCAATTATTATCTTTTTTATCTCTATTGCTGCTAAAAGAGGAGCAACTCTTCCTATCCTGGAGCACGCCCATGATGGAGGAGAACATGCCATTGAGGCTATTTCCTATATAAATCCGTTACCACATGTGCTTATGCTTACTGCTATTGTAGTTATGGTGGCGACCCTGGGGGTCGCGCTCGCGGTAGTCATACTTGTTTACAGAAAGTACGATACATTAGAAGAAGCCGAAATTCTGAAGAAAATCAAATAGGATAAAGTAGAATAAGGTGATTGATCAAGCCCCTATCCTCGTTGTAATTTTTCCTTTGATATTTGCCGTTGTTACCCCCTTACTTGGCTGGTGGAAGAAAGACCTCTGTTATCCATGGGTGATACTGGCCCTCTCTCTTTCATCCGTCTGTTCTATTATTACCTTAAAAGAAGTATTGGGCAATGGAGTAATTCACTACCATCTAGGCGGTTGGGAGCCGCCATGGGGGATAGAGTATGTAATAGATCACCTCAACTCATTTATCCTGGTTTTGGTGGCTTCTATTAGTCTATTGGTTGCTATATCTTCTAAGAGGTTAGTTGAAGAAGAGAACCCTGATAAGGTAGTCTATTTCTATACCCTGTTTCTTTTGCAGGTAACAGGCTTTCTGGGAATAGTGGCAACCGGAGACCTCTTTAACCTCTATGTCTTCCTGGAGATAGCATCCCTGGCCGGCTATGCATTGATTGCTGTCGGCGAAGAACATGCCCCATTTGCCACCTTTAGATATTTAGTTATGGGGACCATTGGAGCATGTTTCTATCTATTAGGGGTAGGCTACCTTTATATGGCTACAGGTTCTCTCAATATGGCGGATGTAGCTCAGATTTTGCCCGATATATACAGTTCAAAAGTTGTTATGGTGGCCTTTATATTCTTATTGGTAGGGGTTGCTATAAAGATGGCCCTATTTCCTTTACATGCTTGGCTTCCTGATGCTTATACCTATGCTCCTTCGGCGACAAGTGCGCTCGTTGCCCCTTTAATGACCAAGGTTTCAGTCTATGTAATGATAAGGATTATCTACACCGTATTTAAGCCGTATTATTCTATTGAAATCTTACCGGTAAATTTGATTCTCGGCTGGTTGGCTGTTATTGCAATTCTATACGGTGTTATAATGGCGCTTCGTCAGGTTGATATTAAGAGGATGTTCTGTTATATCCTGATCGCCGAGATAGGCTATATGGTGGGTGGAGTAGGGTTGGCGAATAGGTTGGGCGTAACCGGTGCCATACTCCATATAATGAATGACGCTTTGATGATTACAGGTCTGTTTCTTGTAGCAGGAGCTGTTGTATACAAATTAGGCGGACACAACATCAATCAACTAAGGGACGCATTTAAAAAGATGCCGTTTTCAATGGCTGCCTTTGCTGTTGTCGGCCTTTCATTGATAGGCGTACCACCTACCTGCGGTTTTTTCTCTAAGTGGTACCTTATACTCGGCGCTATCGAGGCCGAGAACTGGATATTTATAGTGGCACTTCTACTTAGCAGCGCCATCAATGCCATACTATTCTTTAAGATTGTAGAGATAGCATACTACGGGAAGGCATCCCATGCTCATAATGGAGACAGCCATGGGGGGAATACCATAGACGAAGCACCGGTAAGTATCCTCATCCCTTTGGGGGTCGTAGCCCTGGCAATAATTTTGGCAGGTATTTTTTCAGGAAAGATCGTATCCGGTATTCTCCAGTTTGCGGTTCCACCTAATCTGTAATGAGGCCCATAGAATGGACATGGAGATAATAACATCTATTAAACCATTGCTGGCGACAGTTACTCCGTTGCTTTGTATTCTCTTGATCATCTTATCGAGAAGGATACCAAATCTCAGGGAACTGTGGACTATAATTGCATCATTGGTTACATTCTCTATTGTGGCCTCAATGGTTAAGACATTATATACAAGCAAGATTATTGCATATAAATTGGTAGAGGTCTATCCTGGTGTAGATATTGCCTTCAGAGTAGATGCCTTTGGATTATTTTTTGCCTTATTATCTTCTTTTCTGTGGATAGTGGTATCCTTTTACTCTATCGGTTATATGAGGTCTCTGGATGAACATTCTCAAACAAGATACTTTGCCTTTTTTGCAGTTGCGATTTCGTCAGCTCTGGGAGTTGCGTTTTCAAGTAACCTGTTTACCCTTTATCTATTCTATGAGATATTAACGGTTTGCACGTATCCACTGGTTACCCATAACCAGAACAATGAGGCACGCTCCTCAGGTAGAATGTACCTGGGCTATCTCCTTGGCACGTCGGTAGCCTTCTTTCTGCCTGCCATATTGTTCACCTACTATTTTGCAGGGACGTTGGATTTCTCCCCACATGGAATACTTAACGGCAAAGCCTCAAATGGCATGATTACTTTTTTGTTTCTGCTATTTCTCTTTGGGATCGGCAAAGCAGCAATTATGCCATTCAACGGATGGCTTCCCAGGGCGATGGTTGCCCCCACACCTGTTAGTGCCCTCCTCCATGCCGTTGCTGTAGTTAAGGCAGGGGTTTTTTGCCAGCTTAGAGTCTATTTTAATATCTTTGGAGTAGAGCTTCTTCATAATCAAAATCTGGATATATTTCTTATCTACTTTGTCTCTATCACGATCCTTTTAGGTTCTTTATTTGCGCTAAAACAGGACGATATTAAGGCAATGCTTGCATACTCCACAATAAGCCAGCTTTCATATATAATCCTTGCAGCGGGGCTCTATTCTTATCATGGAATGCTGGGCGGGGTCGTCCATATTGTAATGCATGGATTTGGTAAGATTACCCTGTTTATGTGTGCCGGTTCCATACTATGTGGCGCCCGTATCAAAAAGATAAGCCGGTTAGGAGGTATAGGAAGAAGGATGCCCATAACTATGCTTGCATTTCTCTTCGGCGCCTTATCCGTGGCCGGAATACCGCCTTTTGGCGGGTTCATGAGCAAATGGTTTCTTGCCCTGGGCTCGATCGAGGCCCATCAATGGCCGATACTGGTTGTGCTTTTAACAAGTACCCTGTTGAATTTAGGTTACTTTATGCCGGTGGTATTCATTTCATTCTTTGGAAAGGATAGCGAAAGCATTAAGGGGTATCCGGACATACGTGAACCATCACCGTTTATTGTCGCACCCCTGGCGTTTACTGCATTGGTTTCTCTGGCATTATTCTTTTATCCGTATCCATTTTTATATCTGGCTGAGATCTTTGTTAAGAGTATGATGGGAGGGTAAATGGGAAGAATAGAAAAAAAGGGGGGACAGGTTGTTTACAGGCAAGATGATGGTGAGATAACTGCCTGGTTAACCGATTTTGAGGAGAAAATGGAGATAGGCCATGAAGGAACTCCAGCATACAGAAAAGTTTTTTACGTTGTTTTTTTCATAGCCACCTTGTATCTAGGAACGATTCTCTTAAGGGCCATCTTATAAAGGGAGAGGGTATATGAAGAAGGAAAAGAAGCAAAGAGAATTGACCTTTTTTGACATACCGAAAAACAGAAATATGGTTGTTAGACTTCTCTATGCAGTCCTTACGATCCTTCTTATTATTGATCTTTTTATTCACAGACATGGTGATTTTCATTGGGAGGAATCACCCGAGTTTTTTGCTGTTTATGGATTCGTTGCCTGTGTTGCTTTAGTTTTTGTTGCAAAGGTCTTGCGTATTATTGTTGAACGGAAAGAGGACTATTATGATTGAAAATGTTCCATTGGGAGCAATATTTATTATTGGAGCACTGTTTGTCCCTTTTTTAAAAGGGAAGATAAAGTCCTCGTATATCCTGTTCCTGCCTGTTCTTGCTTTCATAACCCTTCTTAACATGCCTGATGGCACACATTGGGTATTTGGTTTTCTCGATTATAATTTAATCCTTGTCAGAGTTGATAAACTGAGCAGGCTGTTTGGATATATATTCATTATATGGGCATTCCTGGCATTACTGTATTCTATTCACCTAAAAGATAAAGTGCAGCAAACAGCTGCCCTCATCTATTCTGGAAGTGCATTGGGGATCGTTTTTTCCGGAGATTTGTTCAGCCTCTATATCTTTTGGGAAGTACTGGCGATTAGTTCAACAATGCTTATTTGGGCAAGAAGGGGAAGGGAATCGATTCGTGCCGGGTTTAGGTACCTTTTGGTTCATGCTGTCGGAGGGTTGAGTCTCTTGGCTGGCATTGTCATATACGTTGCTGAGACAGGCTCCCCCGAATTTGGGTACATCGGGTTAAGTGGAGTAGCTTCTTATTTAATATTTTTAGGGTTTTGTTTGAATACTGCGGTTATCCCTCTTCACTTCTGGGTTCCTGATGCGTATCCTGAGGCAACGGTTGAAGGCGCTATATTTTTATCCGTGTTCACTACAAAGACCGGAGTATATGTCCTGGCGAGAACATTTCCTGGTACTGAACTCCTTGCATGGCTGGGAGCGATAATGACCGCTTTTCCCATATTCTATGCAGTTATTTCTAACGACATAAGGAGAGTGCTTGCGTACAGCCTTCTCAATCAGGTTGGTTTTATGGTTTGCGGAATCGGTTTGGGCACGGCATTGGCTATAAACGGTGCTGTTTCCCATGCGTTTTGCAATATCCTCTTTGAAGGACTCCTTTTTATGGCAACCGGAGCAGTTCTTTATATGACTGGAAAGAGTAATTGCACTGATTTGGGCGGATTGTACAAAACAATGCCGATTACCTGTGGATTATGTTTGATTGGTGCCTTGTCAATAGGGGGATTCCCTCTCTTTAGCGGTTTTATCAGTGAATCAATGACAATCACTGCATCTGCGAAAGAGAGCCTTCCTATCATGTGGTTTATCTTGCAATTTTCAGCAGTTGGGGTCTTACACCATGCAAGTATAAAGATACCGTTTTTCACATTTTTTTCCGAGGATTCCGGTATAAGGACAGAAGAGCCTCCGTTCAATATGCTTCTTGCCATGTCAATTGCCGCATTTTTAAGCATTTTTATCGGCATATATCCTGACGTACTATATAGGATTTTGCCCTATCCTGTTGATTATGAACCATATACTTTGGATCATGTCATAGGTAAGTTACAGTTACTGTTCTTTGGGGTTCTCGCGTTTTGTCTTCTTATATTCTCCGGATATTACCCGCCAGAGAAGAGAACAATTAATTTAGATATGGATTGGCTTCTATATAGGAAGCCCGTTCAATACGGCCTTCCTGCTTTACAGTTTATTTTTGGTGGGATTGCCTCAATTATGGGCAGGATATTTACGGAGTCTGCTCCAAGAGTATTGGCAAACTTCGTAAGCAACCCCCGGCCCAAGACCGACCGCCTATTATCTCCCATGGGTGTTTCCGTCCTGACAGCAATCGCTTTCATATCGATACTATCCGCTGTCTTTTTTCTTCTATAGGGTATCCAGAAACCTGAATTTGGGGATGGTTCCCTACGCTATGATAGGTATGAAATGTTTGTTGAGAACTCCTTTCCTCTGACTTTTAATGTAGACCGACTACCTCATGCATAACCCTGTTTTTGCCGTCTTGCTTCACGGAGTACATGAGGCTGTCGGCCTTTCTCATGATCTCCTGAAAAGTGATGCCTGCTGTACTCTTGTATGTAGCCACACCTATACTGAATGTTACAGGCCACCTGTTCTTCTTCATCACAGCCAAGAGCTCTTCTCGGAGTTTGTGGCTGACTATATGGGCGGATCTGGCTCCGGTCTCACGCAGGAGGACAGCGAATTCGTCGCCTCCGAGTCTTCCCACCGTATCGGTTGTGCGGATGTTTTTCTCAATGGTTCTGCTCACTGAACAGAGGAGACTGTCGCCGATATGATGCCCAAAATGATCGTTAACGGCCTTAAAATTGTCGAGGTCAACGTAAACCATGGTAAGAGGGGTGCTGTATCTGTGGGTCCTCTCTATTTCGATAGCCGCCAATTCACAAAAGCTTCGTCTGTTAGCTATCCCTGTCAGGAAATCCTTTCTGGCAAACTCTTTTTCGAGTTCCAAAAGACCTTTCAACCTCGATAGAACAATAGTAATAATCAGAAAGACGATCAATCTGAAGGATCCATTCAGATAAGGAATGAGAATGTGCGAATAAGCCTCTATAGTCATCAGGTCAACTGCAATCCATGTCACGGCGCTGGCAACGGACATGAAGATACCTGCCCTTCTCCCTGCAAACCATGTGATAAAACAGATGAGGACTACATAAAAGAGCGAATAAGTATACTCCGGGCCGGCCAGGTATCGAACAATGGCGACAAGTATGGCGAGCACAAGCCCTGAGGCCACCAATAGTATCCGGAAATATTTATTGGGGTTCTTGACGTCATCTTTCATACAGACTTCACCCCCCCGATTGGGACTATTATAATGAGTTACTGAAAAAACCCTAAAAAGTATGTAAAATTAAAATGTCGGGAGGTGTTTTGATAACTTCTCAAAATCAAAGTAACCACTATGGATTCCCGCCTCCGCGGGTTTGATATTTAGATATACATACCCGTCATTCGTGCGAAAGCAGGAATCCTGTGAATAGTCGCAGAATAAATGTAGACGTCAGTATCGCCCCTTACTATTCTTCATACCTAAATGACACATCCAATCGAACACGAAAATTCGTTATCTTTCCTTTTTCGATGGTTACATCATGTCGTGTGATCTCTGCAACCCTCAGGCCCCTCAGGCTTTTTCCGGCTGATTTAATCGCGTTTTTCGCAGCCTCTTCCCAGGAAACATCACTTGTCCCGACCAACTCAATTATCTTGTAAGTACTCCCTGTCATGACCCCCTCCATTATTTGGTTTAAGTGTGATCTTTTTATGACCGTTCACAGGGCGTAGTTGTCGCTGGCTACCCCCCGCTATCTACTGGTTTCCATCCAGAAATGGCACTTTTCCGCAACCTCTGCCTCAGTCTGACCCACTGCCATCCCTTGACCTTGCGAATAGTTACTCATTTCTAGATTGGAAACTTACCAGCGCCTCTTTTTAATAATACATTTATCGATGGGCACGAAATACAATCCTGCATAAGCAATCGATCACTATTGGATGGGATTTTCACCCACTTCCATGGATATTCGACACGCTCAAGCTACCCTCAGCGCGTTTCTTCTTCGGAAAACTCATCGGAACCCCTTCATAGGGTGTCCATTTGGTTGATTTCAGCGTCTTTGGATCCCGCATTGTCTTCAGTATTTCAATGCTGCTCTTTAGCCCCTTGTTGAACCTACATAAATCTATGGCCATCCCGGCAATCTGGGCCACGGCCTGAACGAAGTTCACATCTTCTAAAGTAAACTCCCAGTGATCAGAGGTATAGACACGCAGCGCCCCAAATACATTTCCGTGGACAACGATAGGCACGGACAAAGCGGAGACGATTCCCTCCTTCTTAGCCTCTTCAGGGTACTGAACCCTCGGGTCATCAGAGACATCGTAGACTGCAACGGGTCCCTCGTGCAAAGACTGGGCAATAGAACGCAGGGAGCGCAGAGGGCCCTTATTCACATATTCATCGCTCAGGCCGGATGAGGCGGCAACCTCCAGTTCATCGGTCTTGCGGTTGAAAAGAAAGAGAATACACCCCTTGACACCTAGAGATGTTTTGATGCTCTCAACTGTAATCTGGACAACTTCTTCCGGTGCTCTGGTGGCAGAGATGGCGTTGGTGACATTGAGCAGAGTTTCATAATTCATGATCTGTTTTTTCATGGTTTCCTCCTTTCAATTAAAATCCCCTTCAATCATTCAATGAAACCGATTCTCGCCGTTGTCTTCTATTTATCCTTGTCACACTTTACGATACCTCGCATCGTATTCGCTGAACGGCAGCCTCATGCGTGAAGGAAAATCATGCCAGGCAGGCCTCCGCACCTCACAACCAGTAACCGAAACCACTAAATAGAAAATAGCCTACGGCTGAGCCTTGTTGCGTCCGGATCGTAAACTCCCAACAGAACCCACTGTGGTCTGGCGGGAGTCAGGTTGCAGATTTTGAGTTTCATCTCTTTCCCCAAAGGCTCATGCAATTCAAATTCGCCGTTTCAAAGACGGGCTCATAGGTTGTATGTTTTTGTATCCTTAAGGGCTCTTTCGCCAGAGACGGTATCTTCATATATTTGGCAATAACCGTTACCCCTGAACTTGTCACAAAGAAGCGCTCCTTGTCTTTTTCCAGGTCGTACCCTATCTCGGTTCCGGGAGGTATCTTCACCCCTTTGTCTATGATGGCCCTCTTGATCCTGCAATATCTCCCCACCTCCACATCTTCCATCAACACGGACTCCCCCACTTCAGAGTAACTGTTGACCCGGACCTGGGGTGAGAGGATGGAACCCTGCACCCTGCCACCCCTGATGATGCACCCCCCTGAGATTATGGAATCGAGACAAACGCCCAGCCTACCCCCGGCATATTCCTCGGCAAAAACGGTCTTGACAGGGGGATATTGACCCTGATAGGTACGTATGGGCCAGCCCCCGTTATAGAGATTGAACTCCGGCTCAGGCGCAACCAGATCCATGTTCGCCTCAAAGTAGGCATCGATGGTCCCCACATCTCTCCAGTATTTGGACTCTTTCTTATCCTCATCCTTGAAGTTATAGGCATACACATTCGACGTGTGAATGATCTCAGGGATTATATCCTTGCCAAAATCGTGATGACTTTCTCTGTGGGCATCCTCCTCAAGGGATTCCCGTAACGTGTCGCTATTGAAGATATAAACACCCATATTGGC
>JAUXHQ010000203.1 GCA_030621455.1 Deltaproteobacteria bacterium | reverse complement strand
GACAAAGACAACTCAATCAGGTTTGAGCCATTAATTATCGAATACAGAGAACAATACTTCCCCACACTTAGCATCCAGGTGGTAAGAAGGTTTCTTGATCTCTCGTGGGGAGAGATCAAAGTCGAGAGGAAGAACGGAATCCGGATAGGCAACACAAGAATCCCTATGGATAACAACGGAGCTCTCCTAATCAACTATTACGGCCCCCTGGGCAGCTTTCCTTATCTTTCCTATAAAGAAGTGATGGAAAACCCAACTGCCGTGGATCAGTGCGAAGACAAGATTGTCCTTATAGGAGTGACCGTTGCTGCCCTCCATGATCAGTGGAAGACCCCATTCGATAAACAGCTCCCTGGAGTTGAAAAGCACGCAAATATCATTTCCAACATCCTGGACGGACGGTTTCTTTCTCGTCCCTGGTATATGGGGTGGGTTGAGGCGTTTTCTCCGGCCATCCTGGGAATTGTCCTGACTTTCCTTTTCCCTCGGCTCACACAACGAAAATACTTGCTATTAACGATTATTACCCTTGCGGGTATCGGGGTGCTCTCCTACCTCGCCTTTGCTTACCTTAATCTCTGGTTCAAACCTTTCTTTTCTTTTCTCTTTATTATTCTCCTGCTGCCGGGTCTTTTCCTTGCCGGGAAATCAGCTGAACCTATTAACTCTCGCCATGAATCGGATGTTACCGGAGCCACCGGTATCACCTCTCCTGAAAGAGGCGGCAGTTTAACCCTTTCTGGTGACGAACCGGGGAAAATAACCGACCGAATAGGCCGATATATCATACAGGAGGAGATCGGGCGAGGCGCCATGGGTGTGGTCTATAAAGCGCTGGATCCCAATATAAACCGGACCTTGGTTATCAAGACCATCCAGTTTGATAAGCTCTATGAATCCGGCCAGGTGAGACAGCTAAAGGAACGTTTTTTTTCCGAGGCTGAAGCTGCTGGCAGGCTTTCCCATCCAAATATTGTTACCATCTATGATGCAGGAGAAGAAGCGGGTTATTCCTATATAGCAATGGAATATGTTGAAGGAAGGGATTTGAGCCACTTCACTCAAGGGGGCAACCTTATGCGCATCCGGAAGGTAGCCGAGGTAATGGCCAGTGTTTGCGATGCCTTGGATTATGCCCATAGGGAAAACATTGTCCATAGGGATATTAAACCGGCCAACATCATGATCATAAAAGATGGTCGCGTCAAGGTAATGGATTTTGGGATAGCAAAACTTCCCTCTTCTCATCTGACCCAAACAGGCACCGTAATAGGAACACCGAGTTATATGTCTCCAGAGCAGGTCCGGGGCGCAGCATTGGATGGAAGGTCAGATATTTTCTCTGTCGGGGTTGTCCTTTACGAACTCGCAACCGGGGATAAGCCATTCAAAGGCGATAACATATCCGCAGTCATGTTTCAGATTACAGAGAGGGAATTTATTCCACCCCAGAAACTCAATGGCGCAATCCCTAATGGATTTGTAAACATACTGGATAAGGCCTTGAAGAAAAAACCGGAAGATCGTTACCAAACAAGTGCAGAACTGGCAAGGGACTTAACAAGATTTTCCATGGAGATATGATGAAGATCAGATCTGCTGGTATCAGTGACAAAGGAAAAGTAAGAGCGAACAATGAGGACAGCCATTTATTGGATCCAGCTCTTGGGTTGTTCATGGTAGCTGACGGTATGGGGGGTCACAAGGCGGGTGAAGTGGCGAGTCAGATGGCCATAGAAACGATTGCCCGGTTTATTAGGGACAATTATCCGAAGGTATCGGAAAGACCCGGCTTCTTTAAGAAGACCTTTTCATCTGTTCAGTCTCACACAGATGTTTTAGTGAGAGAAGCAATAGAATCCGCGAACCAAGAGATATATGAGTTGTCTATGAGAGATGAAGAGAAGAGGGGTATGGGCACTACCCTTGTTCTTGTTCTTCTCACCCCGGAGGGGTATACTATAGCACATGTAGGTGATAGTCGCATCTACCTGATCTCTCCGGACGTGATTAAACAGATTACCAAAGACCATTCGTTGGTCAGGGAACAGATTGAGCGCGGTATCCTTACACCCGAAGAAGCACGAAAATCCAATCTTAAGAATGTCATCACTCGATCCATCGGTCACAAGGACACGGTGGAACCGGACATTGCATATCACCGCTTTCGAGAAGGGGACTATCTTCTCCTATGTTCAGATGGGCTGACGGACTTAGTGGAGGATGAGGAGATCAAAGAAATTACTATTGATGAATCAATTATTCTGGAGGACCGGGCCAGGAAGCTCGTTGACCTGGCAAACGAAAGGGGGGGGAAGGACAATATTACCATTGTAATTCTTCACTTGCCTGTGCCCAATAATGGGGAAAATCGAGACTTCTTCATGGTGAAGCCGATTGCCAAGTTAATGAACTCTTGGCATGAGCGTAAGAAAAAACCTTCTTGAGGCGTTACGATTGAAGATCGCAAGGTATTGAAGGCTATTGGTTTACCGCTTGCCGGCGCTTAGGGCAACCCTGTTGACTGAATCATTGGATGCACTTCAAGACGCTGGATTTGTGTAAATGCACAGGTGGAAATAATTGCAGCTGGTTTCTGCCTCTATTTTGACACAACGGAGATAACAATTTCAAGGATTCCAGAAGTAGGAAAGGGAAAAATGGACAATAAAAATCATTGGTTAGGAGAAGAAGAGAAACTATTTGCTCACAGGCGGGAAGCATACGATGTCGGCGGACAAAAGCAGCTTGACAGGTTGGCCAAACAGGGGAAAAAACCGGTAAGGGATCTCATCGGTCAGCTAATTGATCCGGGAACAGCATTCCTGGAGGTTGGATTAGATGCCGGTTTTGAGATCGGTTATCCGGAACAGCCCCACATTCCCGGTGGCGGTCTAGTTACGGGGGTAGGCAAAGTTCACGGCAAGGACTGCATGGTCTTTGGGAACGAAAGCCGGATGACGGCGGGGACCTATTATCCGATAACCCTGAAGAAACATATGCGTGCCCAAAAGATTGCTGAGGAGTGTGGCCTGACCTGTATATACATAGCCGATTCAGGAGGCATTTTCTTGCCCATGCAAGAGGAGTGCTTTGCAGATGAGGGCATGTTTGGGTCCATGTTCTATAACATGTGCAATATGTCAGCCAAAGGGATCAAGCAATACACCTTGAGCACCGGTGGGAATACTGCAGGAGGGGCCTACATAGTTTATCTTGCCTGTGAATCGATAATGATTGAAAGGATGTCTTTCGCCTTTCTTGCAGGTCCGCCCATGGTCAAATCGGCTATAGGCGAAGATGTAAGTATGGAAGACCTCGGTGGCGCTGACGTCCATACGAGACATTCGGGCGGCTGTGACCACTTTGTGAGAAGCCAAGACGAAGGCATAGAAAAGCTCCGGGATTTGATCAAGTTCAATCCTCCCCAGAAGATATTCATTGATCGCAGGGAGACGAAAGAGCCCCGTGTCCCCTTGGAAAGGCTTTACGAACTATTGCCCAAGAACACATACGCGGTCATCAACGTCCGGGAGGTGATCAAGTGCATTGCAGACGACAGTTATTTTTCTGAATATAAGAAGGAGTATAAACCAGGACGGGGCGACACCATCGTCTGCGGCAAGATGTGGCTCAAAGGTATCCCTGTGGGGATAATAGCCTCCAATAGTATCGGGGTGATCTTTATCGAAGCAGCCAGAAAGGCTGCTGAATGGATGATTCGCTGTGCAAATGATAAGACGCCTCTCTTATTCATCCAGGGCGCCCCAGGGTACATGGTAGGCAAAGAGGAAGAATGGGGAGGGATCGGTAAGTACGGAGCCGATATGGTCAGGACATGCAGCACTGTTCAAGTGCCGAAGGTACAGTGGGTCATAGGGCCTGACCATGGAGCCGCAAATTATGGGATGTGCGGAAGGGCTTACAGGCCGAGGTTCTGTTTCCAGACCATGCGTGCGAGGACTTCTACAATGTCCGGCAGAACTGCGTCCTTTATCTTGACCAGCCTTGAAAGAAAGAAGGCAAAGGCAACGGGTAAAGAGATGAATGAAGAGGAGGTAGCGAGATTCGATAAGATGATGAGGGAGAAATACGACCGTGAGGCCCACCCGTTTTTTACAGGGGCGCGATTGTTTCACGATGGTGTCATCACCTTCAGAGAATCCCGTGACGTTCTTGCCAGGGCGTTTGAACTCGCCTTACACCAGTCCATACCGGACTCTGTCTTTGGAAATGTAAAATTTTAGACCTGGGCAGTTACACAAACCTGGTGTCTTGAAAAGTCTCTGATAATTCAGTTAAGCGGTAAACCTGCCCAACTGCACAGATCGAAAATTTTAGGAAAG
>JAUXHQ010000071.1 GCA_030621455.1 Deltaproteobacteria bacterium | reverse complement strand
GATTCTTGTCCAGGGCAATGAGGCCATTGGGCGAGGGGCATTGGCGGCAGACTGTCGTGCTTTCTTTGGCTACCCGATAACCCCTCAAAATGAAGTGATCGAATGGTTTGCGAGAGAATTTCCAAAACAGGGGCGCGTCTTCCTGCAGTCAGCATCAGAGACGGGGTCGATCAACATGCTCACCGGCGGGGCCATGACCGGAGTGAGAGCGATGACCTCTACATCGAGCCCGGGCTGGGCCTTGATGCAGGAGGGCCTCAGCAACCTCACAACTGCGGAGCTTCCCTGCGTTATAGTTGAAGTGCAACGGGGCTGGAACACGACACGTCACTCTCAAACCACATATAAATCAGCCACGACCGGCGGGGGCTTCGGCGATTACCGGACCATTGTCCTGGCGCCCGACTCGGTTCAGGAACTCCACGATCTGCTCCAGCTTGCCTTCTACCTGGCGGATAAGTATCGGAATCCGGTGGTGATGTTAAGCGACGCGATCCTCGGCCAGATGATGGAGATCCTGGAATTGAAAACACTGGATTTCGGGCCTTTGCCTGAAAAGGATTGGGCGTTGAAAGGGAAAGCGGCGCATAAAGACGGCAAGAAACGGTTCACTCCCATAGCTTACGGTATGATCCCGACCCAGAGACACCCCACCCTAATCAGCTTCTTGGAATCCTATAAGAATAAGATAAATGAAATGGAAAAAGAGGTAAGGTATGCGACTGATCAACTGGATGACGCTGAGCTTATTCTGGTGGCCTTCGGATACGTGGCACGCGTTTGTCAAGAAGCAATACTTCGGAGCCGCGCCAAAGGTTTCAAAGTGGGAATGATCCGCCCGATAACCCTCTGGCCCTTCCCCACCCAGATTATTAAAGAAAAAGCCGCTACCGGAGCCGATTTCCTCGTTGTAGAGGACAATCTGGGACAGATGGTTGATGACGTAAGGGTGGCAGTAGAAGGACGCGTCCAACCCCACTTGCTGAGTTGCCTGGCCCGTCACTTGCCTGGCGAAGAAGGGGCGATCTATCCCGAGGCGGTGGTCGAGAAAATAGAAAACCTACTGAAGGAGAGGGGAAAATGAAAAAGGAATGGTTTGCCGGAACACCACGGCTCTGGGTACGTGCCCCTGTGCCGATAGTCTTTTGTCCAGGATGCCAGCATGCAAGCGCACTCAAGATACTGTGTGAGCTTGTGGATGAGATGGGCATCGAGGGGGAAACGATATTGATGGCAGGCGTGGGTTGCTCTACGATGTCGGCGATGCTGGTTGATTTCGACGCGGGGATAACTGCCCACGGTCGTCCCTGTGATGCCGCTTCCGCGGTAAAGCGCATTCTCGGGGAGAAGACGGTAATGGTTACGTGGCAGGGTGATGGGGATGCTTTTGCCATCGGCACCGAACCGACGTTACATGCCGCTGCCCGAGGTGAAAAGATCACTACCATCATGGTAAACAATGGTAATTACGGGACCACCGGGGGGCAACTCGCTCCGACGACGATCATGGGGCAGGTGACCACGACCTCGCCCGAAGGTAGAGCCGAGCCCCAGGGCTACCCCATCGCTGTTGCCGAACTTTTGGCCAACTTAAGAGGCGTGGCATACTCTGCTCGGGGTGCTCTCACAAGCGCCGCCAATTACCAGCGCACCAAGCGGTATATGAAGACGGCACTGCAAAAGCAAATAGATGGCGTTGGGTACAGTTTTCTCGAGATTCTCTCTACCTGCCCGCCCAATTGGGGCCTGTCACCCCTGGACAGTATCAAGTGGATAGAAGAGAAGATGATACCCGAGTTCCCTTTAGGAGAGTTCAAGAATGTCGATCGAATTGCATAGAGGGTATTCACAGGGGGACAATGGGGCCAAAACGACTATTGACCCATGAAAGGTAAAATGTTATAGATTGCCACATGTTACAGCCACTTAGAATAGAATATGCAACGGGTTGTATGAATTGACCTGATTGCGAGGGGGTTGCGACCGCTCATAGTTACTTATAAAGAAGGAAGAATTGGGTTCCAGGTCTGCCTTATAGACCTTTTTGATTACGGAAAATTGGTTCTGCCCTTGCCTTAAGCCGGTTCTTTTGTTAATATGTCTGTATTAATAGAGTTCATGCATAGGAGACTCACACCCCATAACCTCATGCCCATGCCGGGCGGCTCACAGAATTTAACCGACAACCCAATTGATTAACCTAGGAAGGAGGCAAAAATGAAAGGCGTATTAAAGGGGATTTTAGTTTTTTTTATGGTCATGGCTGTTTCTCCGGTGTTTGCACAGGAGCAAAGATCTTTCAAGACGGGAAAGTGTTCCAAGCAAGGAATGATGATGCATACAGTGATGAGCAAGGAAATGGTAGGTACGGAAGACGGCGGGGTTATTGTATTGATCGGCAATAAACTCTTGAAATACGATAAGAATCTGGATTTAAAAAAAGAAGTGGAAATACAGATAGACATGAAGGCCATGAAAAAAATGATGATGCAAATGAGAGAAGAATGCCCTGGAATGATGCGGCAAACTAAATGACGCAAGAGATATCAATACTTATAGCGTTCAGTGCAGGGGTATTGACTTTTTTTTCCCCCTGCACATTCCCCCTCATCCCCTCTTATATATCTTTTATAACGGGCTGTTCCATAAACGAGCTGTTGGATGAAGAAGTGCAGAGAACAAGGGGCGAGCACCTGAGGAGTATCTTTTGGGAGACACTCCTCTTTGTCGCGGGGTTTACACTGGTATTCACTGCACTGGGAGCATCCGCGACTTACCTCGGTAGTTTCCTTCTTGACAACAAGAAGATCATCGGGATGGTAGGGGGTATAATCATTATCCTTTTTGGGATCCACCTGATGGGGATCTTCAAGATAAAGTACCTGGAGTATGAGAAGAGGTTTCATCTGAAATATAAACCTACCAACCTTTTCGGCTCATTGATCATTGGGGTGACATTTGCTATTGGATGGACACCGTGCATCGGCCCCATATTGGGGGGGATGTTAACATACGCTGCCGTGCAGGGGACCGTTTATCAGGGGATATTGCTCCTGAGCGTGTATTCCCTTGGACTTGGTGTCCCCTTTCTCATTACCGGTCTCTGCATAGGTACGTTTTTCAGTTCTTTTCAAAAACTGATGAGGTATTCGAAGGCCATATCCATAGCAAGCGGTCTCTTGCTTATAGGTGTCGGCGTCCTCATTATGACGGACAACCTCAATATAATACAGGGTATCTTCGCTTAGGGGCTGTTGCAACGTCCCCCTATTATAGGTTTCCATATTATGAAGTATGCCGATTTGGCAAAGGAAAGGAGGGGATATATATGCCGATCTACGAATACAGATGCGGGAAATGTAACCATGTATTTGAAGAGCTTCAGAAGATAGGTGAGGGGAATGAAAACGTTGTCTGCCCTGTGTGCAAGGAACCGCACCCTGACAGGTTGCCGTCATGCTGCAATTCCCTGGGGGGGACTGAGGGTTCATCCTTTGACTCAATACCATCGTCCCCGTCATGTAGCTCCGGCGGATTTTCGTGAGCCCAGTAACCTGAACCGCAGTATGCGGTCTTGTAAGAAAGGGGGGGGCGACATGTAGTCCATATTCCTACAGGTCTCGCCCCCTATCCTCTTGAGTACGTCTTACCCGCCCAATTACTTCCTTGCTTCGAGTATCTCAAACAGGGAATCCAATGTATCCTTTACCTGTTCGTCAGAGTAAGTCCTCGGATCAATAAAATCCGTTTCAAAGATAGCACCGGGAACTCCGAGGTCATCAAAGATCCCCTGTTTGATATCGTATTGTCCCATGGAGGCCATACGACAACTCCTGTTTGAGTGGAAGACAACGCCGTCTACGCTGAATTCCTTTACGAGCCGCTTGTACAGTTCCGTGAGATTGGGAACGCCCGATGTGAGGATCGGGTTGGCCACGTACCTCTCTGCAAGTCCTTCAAAGGGTCTCGAAATATCGATCCTTCCACCAAAGGCGGTCGCATAGACGTCAGCTACAACGACCCCTCCCTTCTCTTCCATATAACTGAACAGTCTGAGATTGTACCACACAGGAAAGAGGTCCCACAAGAGACGATATTTCTCATTGGGCACGGCCGGCACCTTCTTCTCTGCAAGCGCCTTTATCTCATCGCGGAATTCCCGATAAAATTCAGTAGATTCCCTCTTCCCTGCAAGGGTAACAAGGGGAAACATATTGGTAAATATCTCAACCGGGGTAACCGGGGAAGGGATCGTCTTTCTGAGATCTGCCACTTCCGTAAACAGCTTGCTGGCTTCATCCGAATACCCCAGGACCTCTTTAAACCTGTCCATATCGAACTTGTTCCCCGAGTGTTCTTCAACGAATGCCACCAGTTCTCTGAGTTGATCGGCGAAATACTTGACCTGATAGGAAGTGACCTCTTCATCTATAGGCAACGCGGCATCCACAACATACAATGGAACATTGTAGTGTCGAGCCAATACCTCCCACCATTTGGCCATTGACAGACAGGCGTGTTCCGTGGCGATCAACATATCAGGCTCCGGTAGCCCTTTACCCATAAACGGGCCCTTATCAAGGTATATTGAACCAAAACTGTTCAGCGCATAGCTGCATAGATCGGGTGAAAAACCCTTTGCTTCCGCTTCAGCACAGAACTCCGCGGACAATTTCCTTGCCGAACACATGGTGGCATAGTTCTCCGGATACAAGGGAAAAACATCTAATGCATAGCACACTTCAACTGGGGCCACGGATGTCAGCCACGCCACAGGTTTCTTCTCCGCCTTTACCACAGCGGATTCCGTATAATAGTCCTCCATCAGTTTACCCAATTTTCCGGCAGTCTTCAGCCTCTTTGCCTTGGCAGATTTCTTCTCGCTCATTTTACGATCCTTTCTCCTTTCAAAGGTTCTAAGAAAAGTTGGCGCACCTCGACAGACAGACTCTAGCCCATCATCTCTAAAAATGCCTGCACCCTAGTCTTAAATTGTCCCTCTTCACCCATTCTGTCTTCTGTTTCGAGATAGAGAAAAGGTATGTCATTTTTTTGCAGCATATCCCTCATGTACGGGTACTCGAATAGATGGGTATCACAATACTTCTGTACAATAGAGATTACCCCTTGCACTCGATATTCTTTCACTTCCTCTATGAGTCTGTATAACCTCTCATCAGAGGGATGTTTGCACGGGCAAGTAATTCTCATCTGGTAGCGGTCCGCCAGGGCTCGTATGGGGTCCGACGCCGGTTGCGTAAGATCCCGGAAATAACGGCTGCCTATGCAAAGGTCATCAGCCACAACATTTCCACCCACATCTTCTATCATCTTGAGCACGTTCACATCCTCGAAAGTCGAGCCTGAAACCATAAGACGTACCTTTCCATCCCCTGAAGGCTTGGACGATGCCAGTTTCGCCTTTAGCGCAGAAAGCATTTCATTATACTCTTCCTTTGGGGTTACAAAACCCGTCTTTACAATCTGGTAGAACTCGCTTCCCGAAAGAGGGGGGTTGTCTGCTTTCTTCATCTCGTATAGTTCGTTGAGCAGTTGGCGGCTATTATTATATATTTCGATAGAACGATTTATGGAATCATCGTCTATCTTTTTACCGGTGAATTCTTCTAACTTCGACCGCAGATCTCTAAACTCCTCAGTAAGACAGTCTCTGGCTGACTCAGTCCGCTTCGATGGTGCGCCTATGAAAGCCGTGAAAGGGATATTGATATTTTTTGCCCAGATGCCCAGCATCTTCCTGGTAATATCACAGGTCTTTGAGATCACTATCCCATCCAGGTAGTCGTAGACTCCTTTTAAACCCTGATCGAGACAGCTTCTGGCAAATGCGCATATAAAGGTCTGTAGATGCGCGTCTGCGAGACTTACCGTGTCCAGGGAACCCAATACCCGCACGGGTATTATACCGGCAGCACTTATCAGCTCTTCCGGGACATAACCGCAGAAATAACCGAAGACCTTCTTGCCGTCCTTCTTCCATTGGCCGGCTATCTGATGACGGTTTGAGTACTTTTCTTGGAAATCTGCAATCATCATTGTTCAATCCTTTCTTGATAGGTTTACGTTAAAACATACCAAAGTTACACCCGGAATCTCGAAGGCCCTAGAGGCTTCCCAGGCGAATAAAATCCTCTGTTTGCAGGAATCTCTCCTCACTGATAGTCAGGCCTTTCTCGAGTGAATCGAGAACGATCTCCTTTTCTTCAGGAAATTTATACCCATCGTAGTCCTGCTTCAACAAATGCGTGAGATCTCCAGGTCCCCCTCTATAAGAAGGGTTCCTGAAGTGATCGAAACAAACCCTGCCGGTTATATCCAATTTCTCTACCATCATTTTTATCTCTGTTAAGTACCCATGGGGGGAGAGGAGCTCCAGCTTATTCTGTTCGTAGTCGTCAAATAGCGGTGTATCAGGCATGGGGGTAAACGGCCTCGATCGTATGAAATCCGGGTCTATCTCGTTTAACACCCGGGCAGTATTCTCGGCATGTTGCCTGGATAAAGCCTTCCCTCCCAAACCGGGCATTACGTATTCTGAAAGCTCAATGCCCGTTTTCATCACCATTTTCCCGGCAATGATGTGTTCTTCCGAGGTCACCCCTTTCTTGACCTTCCACAATAACTCGTCATCCCCTGTCTCCAGCCCGATATGCACTCTCGACAGACCTGCGTTCCGGAGTTCTTCCAGGTCCTTCTCCTTCTTCTTGAAAATCGTTTTTGCCCTTGCATAGGAAGTTATCCTGTTTATCGTGGGAAACTTCTCCTTCAAATATTCGATGATGTTTACAAGCTGTGGAGTGGGAACTATGAGGGAGTCGGCATCCTGCAGGAATACCGTTCTTGCTCCGGAGTATAGCCAGTTAAACACACTTATAAAACTGTGGCTGTAACCGAGCTGCGGTATACTTCTTGTCAGTCTGGCCCCGATCACATTGTTTACGGCACCCGAATATCCCATCTCCCGGGATACCTTCTTTATCTCATCATGGATCGTCTTTGCGATATCTATATCGGCTTTAACATCATCAACGGACCTCAGGTTGAACTTCTCGTGGTTATACGGTATGCCGTAACAAAAGGTACACTGATTCCACGGGCAATTCCTGGTAACCCTTATCAACAGAGAAAAACTTCCCCCTTCACTGGGGGGACGTATCGCCCCCATCTCAAAAGACAACCCTGCAAGTTTGTTATGATCAACTATCATATCCATGCACCATCCATTATTTCTCTAAAACTTTCGACTGTACATTTACACAAACCTAATGTCTTGAAGTGTCTTTGATGATTCAGTTAGCAGGATTTGTATTAAGCGCCGGCAAGCGACACACCTGCCCAACCGCACAGATCGAAAACTTTCAGAAGTCATCATCCGTCATCTTTTGCGCCGCCTCCTGAGAAATGATCCCGTCGGCGCTTGTAGTCAAGCTGAAGTAATCCTTGAACTTCTTGTCGCGAGGCCACCCTGTAATGCAGTCAACCTTATCCCTTTCCGGGTTTACCAGCCACATCATAAACGAGTGATCCTTGATGGTAAACCACCACTCCTCTTCTCTGATGAGAAACGCAAGCGTAAAGTACTCACTGACCGGCGGGAGTATCAACGTATAGTCCACCTTCTTCCCCAAAACGGATCGAGCGGCAGCCAGCGCCCTGTATCCGTCCAGCGCCTGGCTAATGTCCCTCCGTATCACTCCGACGATCTCGTATTCCCGTTTACCTTCTTTTCTTTTAACATGGATATCAGGGAGGGTGAAACCGATGTATTTGGGTTCAAAATCCGTGTACCCCACATACTTGAGAAAATCCTCTACCCCCTTTTTCACCTCTTC
>JAUXHQ010000287.1 GCA_030621455.1 Deltaproteobacteria bacterium | reverse complement strand
AAATGCTGATAGGATAGTTGTCATCATAGATGGGGAGATCGTGGAAGAGGGACCACACGAAGAACTCCTCAGAAAGAATGGGGAATACGCAAAATACTATAAATTGCAGTTCAGTGACGATGGAGGGGTTGTTTCTTTAAATTCTGCGAGGCCCATGCCTGCAAAAGCCAGAAAATTGCTTTCCGGGGATTCTCCATAGTTTTGACGTCCCGGTTACAAAACAGAATGAAGTTTTTGAAGGTGATGATGCAGTGAAATTCAAAAGGGTCAGAAAGAAGCTGGAAAAGAGGCTAAAAGTCACGGCTGCGCCTTTTTTGGCGAGTTTAACTGTTAGATTTTTGTCTTTAACCTTGAAGATAACGGAACACAATCCGGAGACTGTGAGACAGTTTTGGGGAGACGGCAGGAGCGTTATCGTTGCTTTCTGGCATGGACGGTTGCTCATGGTTCCGGCCTTCTTCAAACGCAATAAAGAAAAAGGTGTTTCCGGGCTTATAAGTCGCCATAGTGATGGAGAGATCATTAGCAGGACCGTTGGACTGTTGGGGTTTGAGCCAATTCGAGGTTCAACCGGAAAAGGTGGTTTCTCCGCCCTTCGCAAAATGATTAGTGTGCTGAAGAGTGGTTCTGATTTGGTGTTGGCTCCGGATGGTCCCAGAGGGCCAAGATATAAAGTTCAAAGAGGAGTTATCGACTTGGCACGGATGAGTGGGGCTCCCATACTCCCCATGGCTTTCAGCTCGTCTAAGAGAAAGATATTCAAGAGCTGGGATGCTTTTTTGCTGCCCCTTCCATTTTCAAGGGGTGTTTATGTGTGGGGAGAGCCGATATACGTCGAGGAAAGAGGCGGTGAGGACTATCTGGAGGAGAGGAGAAGGCTGTTGGAAGAGAGGCTCATGAGCATCACCCATCAGGCGGACTGTTATTTTGAGAAGCATGAATGAAGACCTATCCGTTGTATAACCTGGTATTGATCCTTGGATCAATACTGGTTCTTCCCTTCTATTTATTCAAGATGATAGCTACCGGCAAGTATCGGAGGAGCCTCCTTCAAAGGTTGGGGTTCCTGCCGGGAAAGCTGGTAGAAGACCTTTCCGGAGAAACCGTTGTTTGGATTCATGCGGTTTCAGTGGGGGAAGTACTCTCATCCTTATCCTTAATCGGAATGATCAAGGAGAAACACCCAACCGCCAAGATCCTTGTTTCCACAGTTACGGAGACGGGAAATTATACTGCCAATTCAAGACTCACGGGTGTAGACGCTGTCATCTTCTTTCCATTGGATTATACGTGGGTGGTCAAAAGGGTGATCAGGGCCATTAATCCCAGGCTGTTCATACTGGTGGAGACCGATATATGGCCAAACTTCTTAAGAGAGTTGAGGAGACGCAAGGTTCCTTCCATGATTGTTAATGGCAGGGTATCTCCCAGATCATACCGAAGATATACATGGTTTAAATGGTTTTTCAAAGTCATATTTCAGAATATATCGGTTTTTTCTATGCAATCTAATGTGGATTCCGACAGGATAACGGGAGTTGGGACTGACAGATCGAGGGTGGTGACAACGGGGAATCTAAAATTCGACCAGGAAGTCCCTGAGATCAGCGATGCGGAGAAAATGCGCATATTGAATTCGATGGGACTGAAGCCAACCTGTAAGGTTTTTGTCGCAGGGAGTACCCATAGTGGTGAAGAGGAGATTGTCCTCGATGTCTTCGAAGATATCAGGACGGAATGTCCTGACCTGGTACTCATTCTTGCGCCACGGAACCCGGAGAGATTTGTGGAGGTCGGAAATATACTATCTAAACGAAGCCTCATTTGGGTAAAAAGGACGGACCATCCTACGCCGGCAGACCCGGAGGATAGAGACGTAGTCCTTCTTGATACAATAGGAGAACTATGCAGGACATACAGTATCGGATGCCTTGTTTTTGTTGGGGGGAGTTTTGTAAAGGTAGGCGGGCACAACCTTTTGGAGCCTGCGGCTTACAAGAAAGCCGTAATCTTCGGCCCCCATATGCATAACTTTTTAGAGATCTCCGGGGTGTTAAAAGACAGCGGTGGCGGGATCCAGGTGAGAGATAAGGACGAATTTATCTTGCAGACAAGGAGGTTGCTGAACGACCCCTCCCTTTTAAAGGACTTAGGGGAGGCAGCATACGGTGTAATTAGAAAGAATCAAGGAGCGACTTTGCGGAATATGGAGATAATAGATCGATTCATGTGAAGTCGCGCGAAGGCATCAACAACCTAGCTTGACTATAGATTTCCATATATTAAATTTCACTGCGTTATCGGTCGGAATCCACGGCGCCGTTGTTTTGGTAGGGGCGCCCCTTGTGGGCGCCCATTTGGGCAACGGAATACATGGGGCAACCGTGGACAGGATAACCGTGGACAGGGCAACCACAAGGGTTGCCCCTACGAAAAAGATGAATCTGAGAACCCTTTCCGAAAGAATCATCTATGGAAAATATGACAATAGACAGGTAAAGATATTACTATTCCCTTTATCCCTGCTCTCATTGCTGTACAGGGGTGTTGTCCGGATCAGGTATTGGTTATATCGGGTAGGTGTCTTTGACTCAAAAGAGCTTCCCTGTATGGTCATAAGTGTTGGGAATATCTCTCTGGGCGGTTCGGGCAAGACTCCTACA
>JAUXHQ010000015.1 GCA_030621455.1 Deltaproteobacteria bacterium | reverse complement strand
TGTAGGATGCTTACAAGAAAATCATAACTTTTTTGTTCGTCCATTAAATCAACTGTTGAAAAAATTATCAATGACTCCCTCCTCTTTTTAGAATTTGTTACTTTATTGGGAGTCTATTGCTGACCAACTGCACAGGTAGAAAAGTTGCAAGGTCTGGTAAGACAAGGGATTGCGCGGAGGCCTACAAGGGTATGCTGCACAAACAATCCTGCGGACTGACGCAGAGATTGCGGAAAAGAGCCATTTCTGGATGGAAGCAAACTAGTATGGTGTCCCCAGATCCAGGCAGATCCAGGAAATCCTTTTCCGCAGCGTGTACCCAAATTACTTTACGGTCCAGTTTTCCATTCAATAGACACGGTTGTTCTTGTTGAATCAAGAGGACAAATCCACAATCAAAAGTGGTGTGTAAGGCATTAGGGCTTGACACACAATCCGCTTTTTGCAATAATTTGCCAGGTTTCCAACTGTGTATAACGCCGACAGGGTGTGAATGAATGGGCTTGATAACGATCTAGTGCCCTGGTTTTATTTCTGGATGGGCACTAATTATGGCCAGTATTTATTGAGAGATGAAAAAGAAACAGAGCAGGAAATTCTCACAGGAAGGGGATGGCGGATACACCAGTTTGTTAGGTGGTGCGGGTGATCCAATTAACAAATATCGGGTTCCCAAAAACCACCCGAAGCCGGAAAGCTACGGTATCATCGATGAGGCGAATGCCGTGCTGTACATAACACGCGCCAGTACGAATAACGAAAAGGTCGAAAGGATAGTGTGCAGCATCCAAGAGGACTTCTCCATTCTCATGGCCGAATTGGCGACTGCCCCAGAGGCCTATGAGACATCGAGTTACAGGGTCACGGAAGGCCATGTGCAACGACTGGAAAATCTGATCTGTGAACTCCAGGACGATGTGGAGCTACCCACGGTCTTTATTATGGCTAAGCCATCCCTCTCGGCAGCGACTATAGACTTGGCACGCACCATTGTTCGAAGAGCCGAGAGGTCGGTGGTAAGGTTACGTCATTATGGCATCACCAGTAATGATAACGTGAGCAAGTACCTGAACCGCTGCGCCGATCTTCTATGGACCTTGGCGCGTTATGAAGAGGGTATGGCGAAGAGGACCTCCGACCATCCACAAATGGACACTTCAGAAAAGGGGCACTAGCTCAATGAGATGAATGACAGCCTGTAGACTTAGGTATGGTTTGAGAATCTTTAATATGACAAAATAGTATTACCGGTTAAGAGAAAGGGGGCGGATCTCTGATGTTTAAGGAAGAGGTTATCAGGGAACTCGAGCAAGCAAGTCAGAAATATAAAGAGGAGGTAAATCGCATACTGGATAAGGTTCCGGATGCGATGAGGGAATACGAAACAGTATCAGGAATCTCGGTAAAACCTGTATACACTCCTGCTGACCTCGCCGGGATGGACTACCAGAGGGATATTGGTATGCCGGGTGAATACCCATACACTCGGGGGCTTTTCCCCGCCGGTTTCCGGACACGCATGTGGAACATCAGGCAGGTAACCGGGATCGGCACTTGCGAGGAAACGAATGAGAGGTGGAAGTATCTCCTTTCTCAAGGCATGACCGCGCTGGCAGTTGTCGGTCTTGGGGGGTATGGTCCTGAATCCGATGACGAACGGACCATAGGAAACCTTGGTAAGAATGATGTGTTTGCGGATACCCTGTATGACTATGAAACCCTGTTTGACGGCATTGACATCAGGAAGATCCCGATTCATTTGATCACGTCTGGCCCGGTCCCGTTGGCGATGTACATTGCTATTGCCGAAAAGAGAGGGATCCCTCAAAGTGAACTGCGAGGCAGCCTCTCTAATGCTGTGTGTGATGATCCGGATGTCCTGGACACAATCGAGTATTGCGCCAAAAAGATACCGCATTTCAACGCCACCTATGTCGACACGCGCAATGTTCGAGAAGCGGGCTGTACCGCACCTCAGGAGATCGCTTTCGGTATGGCATTGTTCATGGCAACGGCCGACGAGATGATAGACCGTGGCGTGAGCATTGATCAAATGGCTCCCAGGACCTCTTGGTTTGTCAACGCCGGCCCCGAGCTTTTCGAGGAGGTAGCCAAGTTCCGTGTCCTGAGAAGGCTTTGGGCCAGAACACTGCGGGAGCGATACGGCGCAAGAGAGCCGCGTTCTCTGTATTTGCGGCCCCATGTTCAGACCTATGCCCCCACATTGACCCTCCAACAGCCTTTCAACAATATTGTGAGGAGTACGCTTTATGCCCTGGCGGCCGTTTTGGGCGGTGCTCAATCGATGTCAGTGAATTCCTTTGATGAACCTTTGGCCTCGCCCACCGAATTTTCCGCGACACTGTCGGTGAGGACTCAGCAGTTGATCTACCATGAGACAGGTATCCCGGCCGTTGTGGATCCATTGGGGGGCTCGTACTATGTGGAATGGCTCACGAACAAGCTAGAAGAGGAAACCCTCAAAATCATAGAGACCGTAGAAAGAAGGGGAGGCGCTTTTAAGGCCTCCGACTGGATGGTCGAACAGGTACGGGCCCAAGCCTACAAGGCTCAGCAGGAGATAGATAGCGGAAAGCGGGCGCTCGTCGGGGTAAATGCTTATCGGGACGAGAGAGATGTGCAGCAGGAATTGATTAGGGGGGGGCAAATTCCTCTCCATCAATATGACTCTACCATTCGTGACAGACAGATAGCAAGGCTCAACAAGGTGCGTAGGGAGAGGGACAACGAGAAAGTGGAACGTGCAAAAGAGATGCTTCTGGAAGCATACAATAGTAGGGAGAACATTGTGCCTGCGATGATTGAGGCTGTTAAGACCTATATGAGTCAGGGCGAAATCGGCATGGTTCGTCGGAAGTCGAACAGGTACCGGGGAAAAACATTCTGCGGTGCTGATATGCTCCCCTATGGCGCGTATCTCTGGGGGTCCGATGTGTGGGGTTAACCCTGCGCTGAGGGACCGGTGCTCCACAAGAGAGGCAAGTCGTAATAATTTCAATTTTTTGCCCTGGATTTGAAAGCAGCGTCCGGGGCCTTGCACCCAAGTAAACAGGCTCTGTTTGAGCCTGTTCAAGGCATGGATATGAGGTGAAGAATTGGCTACAGTAACAAAAGTAAAGGCACTTTTTAGTCGGGATGACATCATCCATACCCGGGGGTATCATGTGGTGGCTTCTGCATTAAGGGATGGAGGCATAGAAGTGATTCTGGGCGGGTCACAACTGCCGCGGGAAATCGCTTCCTCCGCTGTGGATGAGGACGTGGATCTCATCTGCTATCGTATAGAGTCCGGTGTGCCCACGATCTTGGTAGAAACACTTATGGAGGAATTAAGACGGGCGGGATCTTCAGACATCCCTGTTATCGTAGGGGGCATCATACCCCATGACCAGTTTGACGAGCTACGAGAGATGGGGATAAAGGGGATTTTCGTTCCTGGGAGCCCCCTCGATGACATCGTGAAATGCGCACTCGAGTGTTCGAAGAACAAATGAGCAGACTAAATCGCGGGAATGTTACAGCTTGCTCTGCAGATGCTCCCGTAGAAAACAGAAATCTCCCGTTAAGACCGGTAGAAATAAGCGAGTCAGGGTGTCGGCAATTCTAATCATTGTATAATCCCTTAACAGGCTGTTGCCGGAAAAAAATCGTTTGAGCGGTCATCAAAAGTTTGAAGTGGTATTAGCGGAATATACTTAAGGGGGTGATGATTTTGAGAAGATACCAAATTTTGCAACCAGTGCAGTAGGACAGGGTTACCGCTTGCCGGCTACTTAACACAACCCTGTTGACTGAATCATCAGAGACACTTCAACACACTAGGCTTGTGTAACTCCACAGCCCGAAACATTTCCATAAACTTACAGACCCACTAAAAAAACGGGTTATTATACAATTCAACATGAAATAACTTGACTTTTACAAATAACATGCTATTATAAAAGATAATCATGAAGCTCGTCTCTATTGGCGAGATTGTTTTATTCTGAGGGGAAGATCCATTTGTCAAAAGTGGCACCTGAAGTTTGGAACCATGAAAATTTATTAAAAAGGAGGATGTCACTATGGCTAATGGAACTGTAAAATGGTTTAATAGCAGCAAAGGCTTTGGCTTCATTGAGCAGGAAGACGGTCCAGATGTGTTTGTTCATCATTCGGGAATCAATGCAACCGGCTTCAAGTCTCTCGATGAAGGCGACAAGGTTGATTTTGACATAGAGCAAGGTCAAAAAGGCCCTGCTGCAGTAAATGTCACTGTTGTTTAACTAACTGTTTTCAAAAGAAGAAAGGGCATTCCATTAAATTATGTGGTATGCCCTTTTTTATTTTGGAATTAAGTGGGGATCTTTTTAGAAACTTAGAGTAAAGTATCCAGGAGCAATTTGCAGCCGTGCTGAGTATACCTGAATAATTGGCAGGTAACTTGCTTTGATATATACGTTACAGGTCTGTGTGGGTCTGTGGCTAATTTTGAAAGAAAGGGCATAAAAATCAATTCATTTCTCGATATCAATATCGCCGGTCTGAGTATTGACCCTGAAGAATTCAAAGGGGTCAAAGAGATGGCCTTGAAGATGCGCAGTATAATAGAGTTCAAGGAGGCGCACCCCTCTTTTCCATTGATGGTAGTGGTTATGGGTGGCACAGGAACAGGCAAGTCCACGATATTCAACGGTCTTATCAACTACGAGACAAGCCTGACCAGTGTGGAAAGGCCCGCTACCAGTGGCGGAATATTTTACTGCCCGGAGAAGCATGTTCCTATTTTACAAGACAAAGCTTTGTCGTGGTGGGAAAAAATACGCATAATTGAACAGGATCAAATGGACAAGCCCTTGCAGGGGGAGAAAGGAACTGTTACTATAATTTCTCATTGTGATCCTAAAGTAAAGTTTATTGTAATTGATTCTCCTGATATGGACAGTCTTTTGGAGGAGAACAGGCAGACGGCCCTGGACCTTTATATGTTGGGGGATCTTGTAGTTTTTGTGAGCAGCATGGAAAAATACGCAGATGATCGCCCTGTTTCCCTGATAAAACAGGCCAAACTCGACAAAAAGGAAATTGTATTCGTGTTGAATAAGGTAACTTCAGAAGCAGAACCTGAAGAGATTGGCAGACAACTCAGAGACTGGGGGCTCACACACACTGAGGGGATCTTTACATTGAAGAGAATCCATTCCCCATCCTTAAATACAATTTCATCTGAACTGCTCCCCTTTAAGGCGCACCTTTTCGGCCAGGTAGACACAAGGGATGGAAAGGTGAGGGCCAGAGAGGTGTCCGCCGCGCACAAGAGGCTTAAAAACCTGGAAAAGGGCATGGAGGAAATGTTGTCTGTGGAAAGGGAGGCATACAACGAACATATCGCCACCCTTAATAAGGCATTTTCAGATGCCTGGGGACAATTGAATCATTCATTATCCGTACCCAAAGACCCTGCTTTAAAGAAAGCGCTGAAGTCTCGTATAAAAGAGGTTTATCAGCAATACGATATTCTTGCAGGTCCGCGCCGCATTTTATCTTCTATCATTAAAATTCCCCTCCGCGTTGCAGGGATAATTCCTCCTTCTGAGAAGAGAATGGAGCAGGGGCTAAAGACTCTCCATAAAAAAGTTGATTTGGGTCCCCTCTTGTCTGCCTTGACAAAATACCAGCTTTATGTGGCGCAAGGGATAAAAGGGGGGCCTCTTAACCAGGCCTTTAGTGAGGATAGGCCTGAAATGGGCCGGGACGAGGCTAAAACGCTCCTGGAAGCGAACCTGAAGGGGGTGGAGCGCTGGCTTAACGAGAGATTTCAAACACTAAAGAAGGGAATTCCACGTCATAAGAGGGTAGGGATGTATTCCCTGTCCATGGCCTGGGGTATTCTCATAGTAGGAATAGAGAGCGTTACAATGGGCGGTCTGAGCATACTTGAGCTGGCTATTGACGCAACCCTTGCCCCTTTTATAACCGGGGGCGCCATGGAGATATTCATACTTAATGAACTTAAGACAATTGCCAGGGGACTCAACGAGCGATACATGGATGCTGTAAAGATAGTTCTAATGGCTCAGCACAAACGATATTCAGATCTATTAGAGGATTTTGAACCGAAATGAAGATATCTAAAACTCCGGATGCTTTAGTGAATCTCAAGATACGATTGGATCAGCTTGATGGTCTGGCAACAGAAGGAAGTCTTCTGTCTGGTAAAGACAAAGAACGTGTCTCCGCTCTGTGCGGAAAAGGACGAGAAACACTGGTCACGGCGGGGCAGACCCCCTTGAAGATAGGGCTCCTAGGCGGCACAGGGGTAGGAAAGTCTTCAATTATCAATGCTCTTGCCGAGCAGGTTGTATCTGTTGCATCTCACAAACGTCCTTACACGGACAAGGTGGTGGTATATTGTCACAAGGAAATCGAACCGGGGTTTGGAGATGACTACTCATTTCTTGCTCCTCCGGCAGAGCATGAAATAGACGGGATTAAGCATATTATTATCTGTGATATGCCGGACTATGACAGCCTGGTCAAAACCCACCATCAAATGGTTATGGACTTTACCGTAGAACTCGATCTTTTAATCTGGGTAACATCCCCTGAAAAGTATGCTGATGGGGCCATGTGGGAGTTGATGAAGCTCTTAAAAAAATCGAGCAAGAACTTTTCCTTTGTACTGAACAAAAGGGATGAGTTGTCAGAGGAGGATCTGGTCAAGGTCATGGGTCGCTTTACCATAATGCTCCAGCAGTCCTTCACCGACAGTCCCCGTATATTTGCCCTTTCGGCCAAAGAGGCTTTTGCAGGAGACGATTCCCCGGGAAGCCGGGAGTTTCATCGGTTTGCATCATTTATCTTCAAAGAGAGAAGAGAGAAAGAACTGCTTGCCATAAAGGCTGCTAACATAGAAGAAGAGATCGACGACCTGGTCCAGGGAATTCTGAAGGACCTCCGTATGGGACAGGATATACAGAGACTTTTAAAGACGCTTGAGGAAGTGGAAACGGATCTTGACGCCTTAAAAGAGACGGCCAGTAATGAAGTCCTCGACCTTATCGACACGAATCTGGAAGATCGACTCTTCAATGTGCTGGAAGACCGGGATACATATCTCTGGCCCGTCAGGCTGGCCAACAATCTTCTCAGAAGATTCATGCCTTCTGCCAAAAGAATGCATGTGTCAAAAGAGATGGGTTCCCTCCCTGAATATATCAAGGCGTTGGATAATCGTCTGAACAGCACTATAGTCGGTCTTACCGGCGATGTTCCAACCCTTTCCCTGTCAGAAAGACTTGAGGGGTTTATCCGTAAAAATCGTCAATCTCTGGATATCCTGACAGAGCTTTCCCATCTGGGACAATGGGGGACACGGTTTTTCATCATGCGCCAATGGCTGTACTTAGGTGTGCCTGTTATATTCTTTTTCTTTCACATGTTTGGTGCTCACCAAATCTCTGAGTTGTCGGAGTTTTTGGACCCTTTGAAGATTATTCACGATCTTTTTAACCTCCCTCTCAGGCTATTTCAGGGAGAAGGGGCAGTAGCATTTGCAAGTCTTATCCTTATAGAAGGCGTCATCTCTATTCACCTTTCAAGCATGAAACTCAAACATCTGACAACCCTGGTGAATAAAATAAAGACAACAATAGGGGAAGGTATGGCCGCCGGCCTTATGGAACAGCTCATTGAGGAGTTTTCCCTTATGAGAAAGTGGTCGCAAAGAATTGACAATGAATTTAAGATACTGAAGGGAGATGGTGCAGGGCGTATGGAATAAAGTGCGACCTGTGCGGTTGGGCTAGTTTACCGCTTACCGGCGGCGCTTAACACAACCCTGTTGACTGGATCATCAGAGACACTTCAAGACGCTGGATTTGTGTAACTGCACAGGTCGATAAAGTGTAGGTAAGGTAAAGGTTTAAAGAGTGATAAGTGCCAGGACATCGAGGACATTTAAACGCAACGCCAATAGCAAGAAGTACACATTTACTGTTGACTTACATCCGTCGAATTGGTAGGTAGTGTCTGAGAGAAATCTTGATAGTTGTTTCAGGACAGGACCCGTTATTTAGTTATGAATATTCTGTTGGTCGAAATAAACCCGTTCATCCCACCGGCTACCCCTATCTCCATCGCTTATATTGGCGCCTTCTTGAGGAGTCATGGGTTTGATGTCAATATATGGAATATTGGAGAAAATACGCCTTTTTCTCTCCAGGTCCTCCATTCCTATATCCGTGACTTCAAACCACGATTGATTGGATTTTCCACATACCAGAGGAATATTCTCTTTGTATTAGGAATTGCGAATTGCATAAAATCAATTGACCCTGAGATCAAGGTAGTCTTAGGCGGACCCCAGGCTACTTTTATGCCTTCCGCTTCCCTTGAACAGCTCACGTGCATCGATTTTATCTGTAGAGATGAAGGGGAGATAGCCCTTCTAAACATCGCAAAGGCCTTACGGAATCGGATGGACAATATCATAGTTCCAGGTAATTCCTGCAGATGTCAGGATGGATTGTTCTATGATGGTACGCTTGTTGGACCTTACAAAGACCTGGATGAGTATCCTTCCCCATACCTTCATAACGACCTCATAGACTTCTCAGATCTTGAAGAGGCAATCCTCTTTACTTCAAGGGGGTGTCCCTATGGCTGTGTCTTTTGCTATACTCCCAATGCTTTTAAACGGAAGGTCAGGTTTCATTCTATCGACAGGGTGATGGAAGAGATAGAATGGATTTATCAAAAGGGGATAAGGAAACTCTGGTTTGCAGATCCGAGTTTTTCCATAAATATGGAGAGGGTGGACCGATTGATGGGGGAGATCCTCCGGAAAGATTTGAAGATAAAGATCTGGCTTGAAACCAGGGCGGACCTTATTAGTGAGGATCTTCTGAAAAAGATGAAGGCCGCCGGTGTCTATCTTATTGCCTATGGACTGGAATCCGCTTCAGAGAGTGTTCTGGAAAACCTTGACAAGAAGATTTCACTCGATGACATGAGAAAGGCAGTGGACTTGACACAAAAACAGGGTATAGATGTGGAACTGTTTACCCAGTACGGCCTTCCCAATGAATCCTTTACTGATGCTATGAAGACACTTCAATTTCTTAAGGATAATCACGTAAAAATCAGAGGAAATTCCAACTCCCAACAGATGCAAGTGTATTTTGGAACGGAGATATGCAATTCTCATGAAAAGTTCGGAATTCGTCCCCTGGAAAAGGATGGTCCTCCATATATATCTATTGGAAAGCAGTATGAAACGGAACATCTATCTCATGATGATCTTAAGAAGATCAGCGCCATCTGGGAGAAGGAATCCCTGGATGGTGCAAAGAGAAAGGTGTCCTGATTTAAGGATGGTTACTAGCTAATGTCAGACATCTCTATTAAAAGAGAATATGTTCTCCTGAACGGAGGCATTGAAAACCCGTCTCATCAAGAGTTCCGGGAGCGATTTGCTCTTCTCTTCCCATGTCTTGATATCTCTTCAGACATTTATCTCCTGTCAGAAGATATCACCAAAGATTTCTATAAGATCAATGAATCTCTACAGCAAGTCGTCCTGTTTTTGCAGAGGTACTCCTTTTACAGGATAAACATCCATCCTGTCCACCCATTGCCACCTGCAGATTTCATGGAGGATACGTACAACAGTTTTCTCCGTGTAATCGGTCCTTTTAACAGTGAAGGATACCTCCACCAGAGTGTGTCCCGTATCATGATATTACCGGTCCTCTTAGTAGGGCAGGAGGATACCCCGGAACGTCTTGATCGGCCTTTGGACTTCCTTAGAGACAGGCTAATGATCCCCAGTATCTATATACCGGAAGGGGGCTCCGCCGTCGGTTTCAAGGGTATTATGAAGAGCGATAAGGAAAGGATCTATCTGGAGCTCTCAAAAGGGGAGTGGATGGAGAGGGTCGTGAATACCCTGGGGGTCCACTCTGTATTTGATGATCTTATGACATGGGCAAATGCTCCGGTGGAAGGTCCGCTTCCAATTCCAGCATGTCGTGCCCTTGTATTGAGCGAAAAAGACGGGAACATATATAACTGCTTCAAGACACTCTCCCCAAACCGTCCCGTTTCGAACCTTTACTACGCACAAAGTCCCGCAGAACTATTGAGGACAATAGAGGTCGTTGGACATGAACTAAGCGATTGTCTGGTCTGCAGTGTGGAATCTTTGGCTCTCATGAAAGACACCCTCAAAATAAACGACCGGGAAGAAGATGGAGACGGTATCTCCCTTCGTCTTGGCATGGAACTGGTCAGACGAGAGGACTATGGGAGGGCGCTGGAACAGTTCGATCAGATCTTGGGAAGGAAAGGCGGTCTTGAGGGTATGGGTACAGTCCTCCTTTCCAAGGCATTATGTCACCTTCGACGGAACGAAATGGAAAAGGCCATGGCTGCCCTCAATGATGCGGAAAAGCAGGTCCCGTCCTCCGCTATGATCTGCTATTATAGAGGACTTTGTGAATTCGGACTCAGGGATTATATAGAGGCCATCGACAGGTTTCATGATGCCCTGGAACTCGAATCTGATGAACTCTCCTTGGGCGACGTATATTTTTACATGGGGCTGAGTCATATAAATATTGAGGAGTACGAGGACGGGCTCACCATGATGATCCATGCAGAGGAATTCCCTGTGGATAAGGCCCCTGTCTATTATTATAAGGGGATCTGTCATCTGGGGATGCGGAAACTCGAAACCGCTTTGGATTATCTCAAAAAAGCCCTCGTGTCGAAGCCTCAGGAGGAAGACTTGGGCAGTATATACTTCCACCTAGGGCTATGCTACAAAGAAATGGAGAGATATGGAGATGCGATTTCAGAACTGGAAGAGGCCGGAAAAGCTGAGGAAGGGAGAAACGATATCCATAACTTGATGGGTTATTGCTATTTCAAGCTCAAAGAACATGATAAGGCCATTCAATGCTTCGTAAGAGCCGTGGAGATAGATCCTAAATCTGCCATCGACTATGCCAATATAGGTGTGAACCTCAAGGAAAAGGGGGAGACGGAAAAGGCTATCCCCATGTTCAAGAAGGCACTGAGTCTTGATCCCACAATCGGTTTTGCCATAAAACACCTGAATGAAATCATCGGATAGTACCTTTTAGACCATCTCCCCTTTACCTGTAGGACAAACTTTCAGTTACTTCTACTTAATCCGGAAGGCCATATAGACCTACTGCGCACATGAACTTACCCGGAAGACCCGCCTGGTTATGGACCAACCCGAGTCGAGCATTCTTTATCTGACGTGACTTGTCCTCTGCCTTTCCCTGAAGTTGCTTGTATATCTCAAAAGCTTCTCTGCAACCGCTGGCGCCGATAGGATGACCAAAGGCCTTTAACCCCCCACTGAGGTTGACCGGTATTTCGCCCTCCTGTGTCCATGCCCCGGACTCAAGGTCATTTATGGCCTTTCCTCTTTCGCAGAGTCCTAAGGACTCGACGGCAATGATCTCGGAGATGGAAAAACAGTCATGACACTCAACGAAATCAATCTCCTTTCTCGGGTCCTTTATCCCTGCCATGGCATAGGCCTCTTTGGCTGCATGTACGGTCTCGTCCCATATGGTAAAGTCATAATCCGTCCTTACACTACCCTGCCCTGGACCGATTGAGAGTCCCAACCCTTTGATAAGCACATAGTCATCTCTGAACTGCTTTGCATCTTCTGCACGGCACAGAATGGCGGCTCCGGCTCCGTCGGTCACACCGCAGCAATCGAACAGCCCGAGGGGCCAAGCAATTACGGGTGCATTCAATACCTGATCTTCTGTTATGACATTGCGGAGATGGGCCCTGGGGTTTCTGGATGCATTATAATGGCTCTTAACCGAGACTTTTGCCAGCATCTTCTTGCCCTCTTCCGGACTGAGCCCGTACTTCTTGAAGTATCTGGTTGCCGCAAGGGCATACATTCCTGGAGCAGTTATACCACCCTCAAATACAGGGTGTGGCGGTATACCCAACTCACCGAGCCCACCAAAACCAGTATCCTTTAGTTTTTCAATACCTACAACAAGTACTATGTCGTAGACCTTGGCTGCTACAGCAAAGGCGGCATTCCTCAGGGCGTCTGTCCCGGTGGCGCATCCATTTTCCACATGTGTGACGGGCTTGTACTGAAGCTTCAAAGGCATCGATATGGCAGCCCCGGTAATACCCGTGGATGTCATGGCCGAACCGGTGCCATGAAAACCGATGGTTCCTACCCATCCTGCGTCGATATCCTTCATCTCAATACCAGCATCCTCCAACGCGTTATAGGTGGCTTCCACGATCATGTCATCGCTTCCCATGTCCCAGTTTTCTCCGAACTTGGAACAACCCATGCCGACTATTGCGACCTTATCCTTAAAACTCTCTGCCATTTTATATACCTCCTTATCCCCTTATCGGGCGGCACTTCCAGAAATAGTTATGAATACCTTGTCCCTCGTGGACCCTTCTAAAGGTGAACTCTACCGGCATGTCCGTGCTGATCTTTTCAGTATCCCGATCAGTTAATATGGTAGAGAACCTGCCCCCTCCTTCTATATTAACGATAGCGATTACAGTGGGCTTGTCCACAGATGTAGCGAGGTTGTCCATGCTGTATGTGAAGAGTGTCCCCTTTCTGTCCGACAACCTGACTTCATCGAAATCATCTTTGGCCTGACACCACGTGCATACTCTCTGCATGGGGAATTGAATGGTCCCACACTGCCTGCACTTATGACCGTGACAACTGAGGACCCAATTTCTGTCCCGCCACGACATGGTAGCAGCCGCAAAGTTCTCCGGTTCTCGCTGTCGCCCCCATTCCATAAGGTTGCGGAAATGCAGATACTTTCCATAGGTGGGCAGGTCCATCTTTGATGCAAGGTTTTTCTTTATACCACGCCTATCCCTCACCTTTTCTATCTGGTCTGTTACTTTTAGTATAAAGGCGTCCGCCCCATCGCCGTAGTTGGCAAAGAGTATCCTGTCTCCGGGTTTGGCCTCTTCAAGGGCCGCCACCAGCATCATCATAGCCTGTGCCGATCCAGTATGACCCACTGAGCCGAGAAGAGGGTCTTGTACCTGGGTCTTTGGATCAAAACCCAGCTGCTTTGCAAGTTGACCGTGTCTTCGTTTGTCATGGGCATAAAATACGAACTTGCTGAAGTCTTTCGGGGCAACATCGTACTTCTTGAAGAGTGTGGAGATTATCTCCTCAAGGTGGGCAAGATAACCCTGGGTAATTATAAAGCGCGCTTCCCATGCCTGTACAAACCTGTCCTCCTCCCGCTTCCATATATCGAGGAATTCGCTGGATATACTGGCACTCCCTTCGATCTCCACAGCAATATCGGAGTCTCCAACCAAAAGGGCCGCTGACCCATCACCAAAAAGCGTCTCGAATGCGGAGTCCGGAGCAGGAACCCTACAATCGGCTGCAGCAACCAGGAACATTTTTGCCGAACCAGCGCCAACCGCATCGATGGCAGCCTTCAGAGCACTCGTTCCACCCCTCACGGAATTGGTAAAATCCGCCGTAGTTATGTCCCTACGCAGATCGATCACTTTGGCAATTATGCTCGCATTCTGCTTTTCTCTATAAGCCGGAGTGGTAGTCGCAAAATACAAGCCGTCGATTTGTGACCTATCCATACCGTTCAGACAGTCAACGGAAGATTCCGTGGCCATTGTAAGACTGTCTTCATCCCAATTGGCCACAGCTTTTTCTCCTTTTCCTGCAAAGCCTCCCCAGGTTTGAGCCAGAGTCTGCAGACTCATCCTGTACATAGGAATGTAGGCCCCATAAGAAGTAATCCCTATCATACTCGTCCCTCCTTCTTTTTCTTTTAGAGTCAATGATCATCCTGACAACCACCCGTAAAAAAGACCCTATCTGAATCAAATACGAATGTCAAGAAAAAGTGTTGGGTTAAGGCAGCCCTCTGTGTGGAATTTCCGCTGATGAAAAATTAACCAGTGTCCATCCAGAAATGAGGATTTTTGTTCAAGATCAAGGCATGCGATAAAAATAACCGCAGGCATATGTTTAATATTCCGAGGATTATTTTTTGAGC
>JAUXHQ010000158.1 GCA_030621455.1 Deltaproteobacteria bacterium | reverse complement strand
ATAACAGGGTGTCTTGCCGGGGGGGGCAAGACATCACAACATCCAAGAGATATGGTGTTCACCTCCTTGACATTCTACCCCCCAAAAGGGGAGAGGGTAGAGCTCGATAATGGTTTAATCCTATATGTCTTGGAGGACCATGAGCTGCCCATGCTCAATCTGTCTGTGATCATCAGGACCGGCTCCATATATGAACCTACGGACAAGGTGGGACTCGCCAAATTGACGGGTAAAGTTATGAGGATAGGGGGCACCCATTCTATGACACCGGATGAGTTAAACGACCAATTGGAGTATATTGCAGGCTCAGTAGAGACCAGCATTGGGAGGGAGTCTGGTCACGCTTCCCTCTCCGTAATGACAAAGGACATCGACCTTGGTCTCAAGATATTTGCAGATGTCTTGATGAACCCCATATTTGATCAGGAGAAGCTGGACCTTGTCAAGAAGCATGAACTCGAGACTATAAGGCGAAGGAATGACAATCCGGATAGCATAGCGTTTAGGGAGTTCAGGAGACTCGTATACAAGGACAACCCCAGGGGCAGGATATCCTCCATTGAATCGATCAACGCCATTACCAGGGCAGACCTAGTTGAATTTCATGACAGGTTTTTTCGCCCCGAGAATGCGATGCTCGCTGTCTCAGGAGATTTCCAAAGGGATGAAATAGTAAAAGTGATCAAGAACGCATTCGAGGGCTGGAAGAAAACCCAACGCACCATCCCTCAAGTACCACCACCTTCGTACGCTTCTGAAACAATCATAAATTATGCCTTCAAGGATGTTCCCCAGTCCACAATCGTGAGCGGGCATCTGGCGGTAAAGAAAACTCACCCTGACTATTATTCTTTCAAGATATTGGACTTTATCTTAGGAGGGGGCGGGTTCAACTCCAGGCTGACTTCAGAGATACGGTCTAACAGGGGACTTGCATATAGTGTGGGGAGTTTCTACAGGGCTGATATTGAGTACGGGGTATTTGCAGTTATTTGTCAAACCAAATCCGCTACCACCTATGAGGCTATTTCTCTGATCTATGAAATAATAAGAGAACTAAAGGAAAACGGGGTCACTGAAAAAGAATTGAACTGGGCAAAAGAATCCATAGTCAATAAATTCATCTTCTCCTTTACCTCTTCTAACAGCATTGTAGGCCAACAGATGCGTCTGGAGTATGACAATCTTCCCCAGGATTTTCTGGAAAGATTTCAGAAAAACATATCCGGGGTAACCCTTCAAGACATTAAGAGAGTGGCAAGAGAATATCTTCATCCGGATCGATCCGTTGTTGTAGTAGTGGGCAATAGCAAGGATTTTGATAGGCCCCTATCTGAGCTTGGGGAGGTTCATGAGATAGGGGTGACAGTCGAGTAAGCAGACTTAGATAAAGTTTCCGACGGACGTTGTCGATAAGTTGTCTGTAGGGCATTAACGAGGAATCCCGGGAGCCAGCAATTCTGATTAGGGGCGACAACTGACACCCTGGAGGAAAAGGGAACGGCAAATGAAGAAGATACTTCTTCTCTTAACCATTATCTCATTGCATTTGATGATGGGTAATGAGGTGTTGGCATTGACAGTAGATGAGGTTATCAGGCTCAAGGAGGCCGGTGTGAGTGATGAGACCATTCAAATGCTGATAAAACACCCCCCTCCCGGCCCTTACAAGACTATGGGTACATGGGAGGTAAAAGACCACGATGGCAAAGAAGCAACAATCTATACTACCGGCACAAGTGAGGACCAAGGAAAAGAGGATAAGGAAACCATAGAAGAAGAAAACAGAGAAAAGGCCTGGGAAATGCTGAACAACATGGTGATAGACGGCCGGAGTGGCAATCGATAGCCAAGGTCATCGGTCATCAATTTTGTCTGCGCAAGTAGGGGGGATTCAGCCAATACCTTCGAAAATTTCTAGTAGACTACTTCTACATCAGTCCCCTTACACAACCCGAGTCTCTCCCGGGCGTTTCGGTCCCTCACGGATATCTCCAGGTATCCGGAGCTTCCGAAGAGAGCCAAGGTCTCTCCTTCGTTCACTTCTGAGTATGATTCCTTAATTCCGTCTATCACCTCCTCTCCAACAAATACCTTGCACCTTCTTCGCAGACTTGACTCCGCAAGCAGCCCCTCCCGGATGTTGGATACAAGGTTCCCAAAACGGTCTACGTAGAACAAAATGCCCTTAACCCCGTCCCTCTTTATGTCAGGCTTCGGGATATCGATCCTCACAACATCATTACACGGCTCTCCTAGATCTTCCAAAGGAACCCCCAGAGAAAGATGGGCCGCAACCGGTGCGAATATGTCCCGACCGTGAAAGGTATTACTTACATCGCTTAGAAAGTATCTTTTCTCGGTCAATTGAACAACCGTTCTTATCTCTTCAGACTCGTACACGAATGTAAAGACACCATTATCAGGGCCAATAAAGAAATGGTTATCGGTCTTAACCAGGATTGCTCTCCTCTTGCTCCCAACCCCCGGATCAACCACAACCAAATGGATCGACCCGTCCGGGAAATACCTGTATGAATTCCTCAAGACAAAGCCCGCGCGAAAAACATCCCGGGGTGGTATCTCGTGGGTAATGTCCACCAGCCTTACTTCAGGGCTTGTCTTCAACATCACCCCTTTCATAGTTCCCACATAACCGTCCTGGGTTCCGAAATCCGTTATAAGGGTAATGACCCCTCTACTCATCTTTTCAATCCACCTGAAAAAAAGCATGTGCTTATGTGATGAGCGATGGAAGATCAGTAGTCTGCCATGCTTCACCCTATCTCGCTAAGTACCCCATCCATGCCGAATATATCTTCGATTATGAAATCCGCGTCTGTCGTCCTCTCCTTTCCGATCAGGACGGTTATCATTCCCAATTGCTTAGCAGGAAGCAGGTTTCTAGCCAGATCTTCTACCATTAAGCATTCCTCGCCCTTTACCCCTAGAGCATCCAACAACTTCTCATAAGACCTGGGGTTGGGTTTGGCCAGGTAATCCATAAACCTAATATCAAATATCCTGGAGAAGTAACCATCTACGCCTAGGAGCTTCAAGACCCGCCTGGCATGGTTCGAAGAACCATTCGTGAAGATCACCTTATCTATTGATATGCGCTCCAGCAAGTCGGACAATTCAGGGCTAATGGTCAGGAGCCTTTCCAGATCTACGTCGTGGACAAACATCAGGTAGTCATCCGGATCTATGTTGTGATGAACCATCAATCCCCCAAGGGTAGTGCCATATTCATCCATGTATTTCAATCTAAGGCTTTCCACTGTATAATGGTCCGCATCCAGTTTTGTCCTCATGTACTCATTTATCCTTTGGTCCACCAACCTAAACAATCCTATTTCCTTGGGATACAGGGTATTGTCCAGGTCAAAAATCACGTATCTCATGAACGCCTCTTATCCTGAAGTCATAGAAAAGCCCCTCTTAAGAGGCTCTCTCGGGAATGCAACACCATAGGGTGTAGATACTCTGATCTCATTTGAAATAGATGGGGTGCTAATCTACCATTACCCCGAGTTCTTTCAATTCCCCTGTCAACAGCTCTGTCGACCTGTACGTGATGCTATTGATACCCAGGTTACTTGCCGCCTTGCAGTATTCTTCTATATCGTCTATGTACACACAGTCTTCCGGGGGTGAATCCGTCCTTCCCAAAGCCTCCCTGAATATTTCCTCATGGGGCTTTGAATATCCAACCTTATATGAGAGAATAAGATCGTCAAAAACCTCTATCACTTTGAAATTTTCTCTGATATAGTCAAAGTGTAGTTCATTGGTGTTGGAAAGTAATATCAGATGATAGCCGTTCTTTTTCAGACCCGACAATACCGCTCCCACAGAGTTATTCATAGAAAAGATGTCCGACCAGATACTCCTGAAGCTGTCGTAAGGAATATCAACACCGAACCGTTCCATGACCCATTGAAAGAGATCTTCCGATTTGATCCTGCCTTCATTATACAGTTTAAACTCGTAAGCGTTTAACCCGATACGATACATTTCATCGGTTGAGTATTGCGAATATTCGGCTATCCTCTCACAGATCAACCTGTGGTCAAAATCAAGAATAACATTACCCAAATCAAATATGACCGTGCGTATCATCTAACTGGCGCTCATCCATAAATGGGTCTCTAAGATAGAGAGACACAATCTTATTTATTCTTTCTCCTCTGTCTGTTTATCCGTCGGGATAACCTTGCAATCCTATTCCTTCTGCGATTTCTATCCTTCATTTTTGCTAAACGCCTCAACTGTGACATAGCAAATGCCTCCTTTACCTTGTAAGGACTTCACGTGATTTCACTACGGTTTGTCCCATGTATTCATCTTTTCTCTGACCCTTTCCATCACCCTTGACATGGTATGCCCCGCACTCTCGTGAATACGAATATGGGCCGCCTTGTCCATATGTGTAGGGTCTCTATTGATTATCACGAGTTTTGCCCCGGCCTTGACCGCATAAGTGGGCATGTAGGCTGCGGGATAAACAACCAGGGAAGAACCTATGACAATAAAAAGTTCGCATTCGGCTGATCGGTTTGTGGCTTCCATCAATTCCCTCTGAGGGAGAGACTCCCCAAAGAAGACACCGTCGGGTTTCAAGATTTCTCCGCATTCTTCACATCTGGGGTCATCCACCCCTTGTTTTACCTTGTGGACGATCTCTTCCAGGGGATAGCGTTTTCTACAACCAAGACAAACCGACCATACCATATTACCGTGAAGCTGAAATACCTTGTCTTCGGAACTGCCTGCACCTTGATGCAATCCGTCAACATTTTGTGTAATGATGCAGTCGAGTTTGCCCATCTTCTCCAGTTCCGCTATTGCATAATGGGCAGGATTAGGCTCGGCCCCGCTCATTAAACCGCTATCTTCGAGCATCAGGTACATCTTCCTTCTTGCTTCCTTGCTCCTGACAAATTTCTGATAGGTAAAATCCTCAGGATCATGTTTTGTCCAAATACCGTCGCGGCTTCTAAAGTCAGGAATACCGGATTCAGTACTCACGCCAGCCCCAGTAAAGACAACAATCCTCTTGGACTTAACAATCAAGTCTGCGAATCCTTCAATGAGTGCCTCGTAACTTGAATCCTCTTTCATTTGTACGCTCCCCCCTTCTTTTCTCATACCCTAACCTACTGCTCAACAGGCAGAGGCCTTACCACTCCTCAAGGGCTATCTCAAACTCCATAGTAACCCAAATAACCCTATGTTTTTGAAAGGTTTTTAAGTAGTTCCTCTTCTTTTGCCTCCATAATCTCTGCCTCAGAGCCGGATCTTTCATGGTCATAGCCAAGTAAGTGCACTAGGCCATGTATAAGGAAAAAGTCTACCATTTCCCTGAGAGAAACCT
>JAUXHQ010000095.1 GCA_030621455.1 Deltaproteobacteria bacterium | reverse complement strand
CCCAATTCATTGAATCCGGAGTACGATCCTCAAAGGTTTGTCCCTGTAGTTGGTCTATTCATCCCCTTTCAGCCTGCTGGTTGGTATAGATCTTGCCATAGAAACCATATAGAAGATAGAAGATGACAATACAATACGCCCTGACTCATCTTACTCTTGGCCTATCCCTCTCTTTTTCTCTTCTTGTGAAATCGGAAGCAGTTTCCACCCTATTTTTGGTACTCCAGATTTCAATATTCAGGTTTTAGATCTTGTGTTTCCCTCTTCTGACACCTGACACTGAGAAGCCATGTGAGGGGTGATTTCTACCCCCCACCCGGCGCCCACCCATAAACTGATTGAGGTGTTGACCATGAGGAGACTTCTCTCTGGAAACGAGGCATTTGCTCGTGGCGCTTACGAAAGCGGCGTACGGGTAACCACAGCTTATCCCGGAACACCCAGTACGGAGATTGCCGAAACAATCTCTAATGACTATCCGGATATCTATGTGGAGTGGTCGACAAATGAAAAGGTGGCTTTTGACGTAGCATTTGGAGCGTCATGGGCTGGAGCAAGAGCTATTGTTGCTATGAAACAATACGGCGTCAATGTGGCGTCCGATTCCTTGCTCAGGTCTCCCTATATCGGAGTGGGAGGCGGATTTGTGATAATTAATTCAGAAGACGTAGGCATGTTCAGTTCCGGTAGTGAGCAAGACTACCGATATTATGGAAAGCTCACCTTAATACCTGTGCTCAACCCATCCGATAGTCAGGAAGCCAAAGATTACGTAGGGGTAGCCTTGCAGATCAGCGAAGATTACAATACCCCTGTTATGTTGCGGAGTACCACAAGGCTCTCCCACTGCAAAGGGGTTGTTCAATGCAGTGAGAGGGAAGAGAAAGAGCCTATCGGGTTTCCTGATGATGGCAGATTCAGGGGCATTGCAGATCCCCCGGCCTTGCAGCGTCACTATCAACTTATTGAGAGGCTTCATAGACTAGGCTCATTTGCCGAGCACACAGAACTGAATAGAATAGAATGGAGGGACAAAAAGGTCGGGATTATCTCGAGTGGTTTTCCTTATCAGTATGCAAGAATGGTAATGCCATCCGCATCCTTTTTAAAACTCGGCATGATCCACCCTCTGCCGGTCCGTTTGATGCAAGACTTTGCATCTGAGGTCGAGATGCTCGTGGTAGTTGAGGAACTGGAACCTTTTCTCGAGGAGCACATCCGCTCATTGGGACTGAATGTTGTGGGAAAGGAAATAATCCCCAGGGTTGGAGAGCTTTCTATAGAGATTTTAGAAGAGAGCCTTTCAAAAGTAATACCCGAGATCAAGTCATCAAACGCGAAAGAGAGCCAAGGGATTTCTGTGGACACGGAAGATCTGATCCCGAGGACATCGACGATGTGCGCCGGTTGCCCCCATAGGGGGGCTATGTACACATTGAACAAACTCGACTTGATTGCTACCGGCGATATCGGGTGTTATGCTTTTGGTATCCATGCCCCTTGGAGCGCCCTTGACTCCGTGGTTTGTATGGGTGCAAGTATCGGAAATGCATTGGGAATTGAAAATGTACAGAGGACCATGGTCGACAAATCCATGACCTTGCCGGTTGTTGCAGTCATCGGAGATTCTACCTTCATTCACGCAGGAATCCCGGAATTGGTTAATGCGGTATACAATAAAGGAACGATAACTGTTTTGATTCTCGACAATTCCACAACCGGAACAACGGGGCTTCAAGATCATGCCGGGACCGGAGTGACGTTGGTGAAGGAAGAGACAAAGGCATTGGATATAGAGAGACTCTGCCGGGCCGTGGGTATTGAACGGGTCAATCAAGTGGATTCATTCGACCTGGAGTTACTCGAAGAGACGCTAAAGGAAGCGCTGCTTGCAGAAGAACTGTCAGTAATCATTTCAAATAGGCCGTGTGCATTACTCCCCCAGGCGGAAAAACATCCGGCGGTTCTCGTAGACGAAACGTGTACCGGGTGCAGGCTCTGTAATGCATTGAACTGTCCTTCACTGATGTTCGACTTTACACAAACTGTCGTTGAAGGGAATGAGAAGAAATTGTGGAAAGCTCACATTGATCCTATTACCTGTGTAGGCTGTTCCCTATGTATCCAGGTATGCCCTGTGGGGGCAATAAGAGCTCCCCAATAAAGAAAGCGTGTAGGTGCTAGCAGTGAATGATACGACAAACATACTGGCAGTCGGAGTAGGCGGACAGGGTATTCTGTTAGCAACGGATATTCTGGCTGAAGTTGCTTTGGCAGAAGGCCTCGACGTGAAAAAGTCTGAGATTCATGGAATGGCGCAGCGAGGCGGTATTGTAACGTCCCATGTCTCTTTTGGAAGGAAGGTGTATTCACCACTTATAAGAAGGGGTGGCGCTCACCTGGTTCTGGCCTTTGAGGAGATGGAGGCCTTAAGGGCCTTTGCTTTCTTGAACGTTGAAGGCAGGATGATAGTGAATACACAACGTATTATTCCTCCTGTGGTTTCTTCAGGTCTGGCTGAATATCCTTCTCATATCATGTCCAGATTGAAAGCAACCTCACGAACCATTGTCGATATGGATGCCTTGAAAATGGCTATCGAGTTGGGAAATCCTCGCCTGGTCAGTACGATTCTCTTAGGGGGTTTATCTCTCTTCTTGAACTTTGATCAGAAGGCATGGGAAGAGAAGATAAAAGAGGGTGTCCCAACACGCACAGCAACGCTAAATGTGGACGCCTTTAGAGAAGGGAGGAGGGTATTGAATGGATATAGAATTCACTGAAGAAGAGAAGATGTTACAGGAAATGGTGAGAAGACTTGCCAGAGAAAAGATTGCTCCCATGCTTCCTGAACTCAAGAAAATGGATTCTTTTTCTTATGAGCTGCTTGATCTTCTCAACAAGAATGGAATTCTAGCCGTACTTGTCCCTGAGGAGTTTGGAGGGCCAGGGGGTGGCGTTGTTTCATCGTGTATCGTTGCAGAGGGGTTGGGTCAGGTTTATCCTGCAGTATTGGGTATACTGGCAGGTCCCTACCTGACTACTGAACTCATTCTGGCTGGTGGAACTAAAGAGATACAAGAGAAGTACCTCACAGAATTAGCCGAAGGAAAAATCCAGATGGCCAGCTCTTTGACGGAACCGGAAGCCGGATCTGATGCTGCAGCGATAAGAACGAGGGCGATTAGAGACGGTGATTACTATGTAATAAATGGTGTGAAGCAGTTTACAACAGGTGGCGGAATAGCGGATTTCTACTGCGTATTCGCGAAAACGGATCCTGAAAAGGGCTATGGGGGAATCTCTGCCTTTATTGTGGGAGCGGACACCGATGGATTAACCATAGGCAAAAAGGAAGACATGATGGGCATGAGGGGGATGCAAACCACACAAGTAATTTATGAGGATGTTCGGGTTCCAAAGGGTAATATGCTCGGCCCTGAAGGAAGAGGTTTCTATATTGCCATGGAAGGCTTCGACCACTCTCGTCCTTTTGTAGGGGCGCTTGCTGTGGGGCTTGCCCAGGGCGCTTTTGACCATGCCGTAAGATATGCTAAGGAAAGAGTGACATTCGGGAAACCTATAGCACAACATCAGGCGATTCAATTTATGCTTGCGGATATGGCCACCCAGATTGAGGCAGCGAGAGCGCTCATATACAAAACTGCGGTAATGTGTGACACAAAGGCAAAGGACGCGCCGAAATTTGCGTCGATGTCAAAGTACTTTGCTACAGATATGGCGATGAAGATTACTACCGATGCCGTACAAATATTTGGGGGTTATGGTTATATGAAGGATTATCCGGTGGAGAGTTTTATGCGTGACGCAAAGATCATGCAAATACTTGATGGAACGAATCAGATCCACCGAATGGTTGTGGCAACTAACATACTCGCATAATTAAAAAGGGAGGTTATTGAATGGATATAGAATTCACCGAAGAAGAAAAAATGTTGCAAGACATGGTTGGAAGGCTCGCCCGAGAAAAGATTGCTCCGATGCTTCCTGAACTCAATAAGCAAGATACTTTTTCTCCCGAGCTGCTTGACCTTCTCAAGAAGAACGGACTTCTCGCCATACTTGTCCCTGAAGAGTTTGGGGGGCCGGGAGGCGGGGTGGTTTCCGCATGCATCGTTGGAGAGGAACTGAGTAAGGTTTATCCTTCAGCATTGGCTATCCTGGGAGGTCATTACCTGGCTACCGAATTTATTGCAGTCGGCGGAAGTAAGGAGATACATGAGAAATACCTAACCCGGATAAGTGAAGGATACACACTTGTAACGACCAGCCTCACAGAACCGGAAGCCGGATCTGATGCCGCAGCCATAAAAACGAGGGCGATCAGAGATGGTGACTACTATGTGATAAACGGTGTCAAGCAGTTCACGTCGAACGCGGGAGTGGCGGAGCTTCATTGCACATTTGCCGTAACCGATCCCGAAAAGGGGTACGGGGGGATTTCCGCCTTTATTGTGGAAAGCGACACAGATGGATTAATCGTAGGTAAAGTAGAGGACATGATGGGTATGAGAGGCGTGCATTCCGCACAGCTCATTTATGAAGATGTCAGGGTCTCAAAGGATAATATGGTTGGCCCTGAAGGAAAAGGTTTCTATATTGCCATGGAAGGCTTCGATCACTCTCGTCCTATTATAGGTGCCCAGGCTGTGGGTCTTGCGCAGGGTGCTTTTGACCATGCTGTAAGATATGCCAAGGAACGAGTGACATTCGGAAAACCGATAGCACAGCATCAGGCCATTCAGTTTATGCTTGCCGACATGGCTACTCAGATTGAGGCAGCCAGGGCGCTCGTATATAAAACTGCGGTAATGTGTGACACAAAAGCAAAGGATGCCTCAAAGTTTGCATCCATGTCAAAGTACTTTGCTTCAGATATGGCGATGAAGGTTACTACCGATGCCGTGCAAATATTCGGTGGTTATGGCTATATGAAAGATTATCCGGTGGAAAGTTTTATGCGTGACGCAAAGCTCACCCAACTCTATGATGGGACGAACCAGATCCATCGAATGGTTGTCGTGTCTAATATACTTAAGTGATTAACGCGACTTTGTCAGGCTAAGGGTCGAGGCCGAACAGGGTAAAACGACTCCCCATGGGTCGAGTAAAAGAAGAGATGTGGCAAAGTAAGATCAACCCCGGTTCTAAAAGGAGGTACACGTAATGAGACTAAAGGACAAGGTAGCGATAATTACAGGCGCAGGACAGTCACAGGGCAGGGCGGCTACATTGCTTTTCGCCCAGGAAGGGGCGAAGGTTGTTGCTGCTGATTGGCATGGAGATGAGGTGGAGGAGACTGCGAGGATGGTCAGAGAGGCTGGAAATGACGCTACAGCCATAAAAATAGACGTACGCAAGGAAGCCGAAGTAGAAAAAATGGTGAAGCTCGCGGTCGAAACTTATGGAAAACTGGACATCTTGTACAATAATGCGGCGGTTGATGTTTATGGGGGACCTTGTACCGGAATAGAGGAGAAGACCCTGGACTTTGTTCAGAACGTTGACTTCAAGGGATATTTTTGGGGCTGTAAAAAAGCAATTCCGGAAATGATAAGAGCCGGTGGAGGATCTATTGTCAACATTTCATCTATTGCCGGGATCGTTGGTGACACGGGATGTGATGCTTATGCGGGCGCAAAGGGAGGGGTCATATCCTTGACAAATGCGATAGCTTCTGAATTCGCTTCTAAGAATGTTCGGTGTAATGTTATTATTCCCGGCGCGGTCAAGTCAGAAGGACATAAGCACCTTGTAAATGATCCTGAGAAGGCGGTTGATCTATTCCGGTGGTTTATCGGCCCGATGGTGAGGATAGGAGAACCTTTGGAGATTGCGCACTGCGCCTTGTACTTGGCATCGGATGAATCTACCTTTACAACCGGAGCGCACATAGTCATTGATGGTGGGCTTACAAAGTCATTAAAAAGACCGGATGAAGAATCTGTACAGGCTTATGTCGAGAAGTATTTGGAAAGTCTTAAATAGTTGTCCATCCAGAAATGAGATAGTTTATCAAGGTCAAGAAGACGAAGAATATTTTGAGGGTTTGTGTAACTGCACAGATCTCAAAATTTCAAATTAGGAGGGGAAATGGATTTTGAAGATATTATACTTAAAAAAGAGGATGGAATAGCAAGAGTAACCATAAACAGACCTGAAGTCCATAATGCCTTTCGTGAAGGCACTATAGACGAGTTGATCGCAGCCTTTAAAGAGATAAGCCGAGATGGTTCAATCGGGGTAGCAGTCCTTCGTGGTGCAGGGGATAAAGCCTTTTGCGCAGGTGGAGACATGTCCCTGGTGCTGGGCACAATGGGTAAAGAGGGGTCCAGCATGGAGGTATTTAATGCAAAACTTATCGAACTGATGACTGTAATAAGAAACCTGACCATACCGGTAATTGCTGCGATAAATGGTTATGCTATCGGCGGGGGGAATGAGCTCCAGTTATGGTGTGATCTTGCCATAGCAACGGAGAAGTCAAAGTTGGGGCAAACTGGGCCAATGGTAGGTGGGATGCCCTATCTTGCCACCAATTTACTGCCCAGGCTTGTGGGAGACAGGAAGACAAAAGAGATAGTCTTCCTCTGTAGACAGTTCACAGCGAAGGAAGCAGAAGAGTTGGGCTGGATTAATAAGGTTGTCCCTGAGGAGAAGTTTGAAGAAGAGATAGATGAATGGTGTAACAGAATTCTTGATATGAGCCCAACATCTCTCAAGATCGCTAAGGTTTCTATAAACTTCGGTTCTGATCTCTTATACCCTTCTTTGACGCATGCTGCTCACATGGTGGCTGACTACTTTAAATCTGAAGAACAGAAAGAGGGGCCGGCGGCATTCCTGGAAAAGAGGAAACCAAACTTCCGGAAATTTAGGAAGTGACACATGATTGAATAAGAATAGCAGGATGAAGGGGTGGAAAGTGTCATGGCGAAAAAAAAGGATCATACCGAAGAAGAGTATCGGTATCACGAAAAACGTCCGGCATCTTTTGAAACACGATCGGGTTTTCCCATTAAGGCGTCATACAATCCGAAAGACATTGAAAAAATTCCTTATTCCAGCGAGTTGAATGATCCGGGCAGGTATCCGTTTACTCGTG
>JAUXHQ010000255.1 GCA_030621455.1 Deltaproteobacteria bacterium | reverse complement strand
AGCTGTTGGCTGTTGGCTGTTAAGCTTATTAGCTTAATGGCTTACCAGCTTAATAGCTGTGAGTGATTAGCACACATAGTCAGAAACTAATTGATATTATTGATTAAAAAATGGGATTTCCTATACAATCAAGTTAAATACGGCACAAGGATTTGACTCTCAACCTGTATACCTTATACCTTATGCCATTCTCAATCAACTATTTAATTGTTATTGATGCAGCAATAATCATGCCTGGAAAAACGAAAGTTGGAGTATTATAGCTGGGGATAGGTTTTCAGATAGTTTCATTGATAAGGGGCGAGGCCGTGCTTGTGTTAATAGGCGCAACACATCAATGCATCACGTTTAGTTGACAAAACCGGGAAAGACGGCGACTTCGGTTGCTGTTTGCCCTGTTAGGGTGCACCGGAGCCAGGTTAAGGGATAAGACTCCTTCCCACAGTGCTCAACACGTAGTGCCGCCGGAAATGAAAAGACGGCACCGGGAGGTGTACATGTGTGGTTTTCTAATTCACTTCCTTCTATTTTTGGCATCAACAAAGATGAGTTTGGGTTTGAGGCTCTTTGCCTCCTCTTCCCCGTAATGCGCATAACTTGCGATAATTATTAAGTCCCCAATATTTACTTTGTGGGCAGCCGCCCCATTAAGGCAGATTATGCCTGAGTTCACCTCTCCTTCAATAGCATAGGTTTCAAACCTCTCACCGTTGGTGATATTATAGACGCGAACTGCCTCAAAGGAAAGTATATCCGCTTCTTTCATCAAGGCAGCATCTATGCTGATACTCCCCTCATAATGCAAATCAGCACCAGTGACCGTTGCCCGGTGTATCTTGGATTTCAACATAATTCTCTGCACTTTGCCTCTTCCTCCTTCATGAAATCTCTCGTTCCACACACTCAAAAACCAGATTGTCGATTAGCCTGGTGCGGCCAATCTTCACTGCTATTGCTAAAATCGCATCTCTATCAATGACCTCGATATCTTCAATCGTTTGGGAATTACATATCTTTATATAGTCGATCTTAGTGAGGCTCTCTGACGCAATTACCTTTTCAACCTCTCCAAGAATATTGTCAACCACTCTTTCACCTGATCCGAACATGTCTCTTGCCTTGTAGATCGCCCTCTGTATACTGAGAGCCGCTTCACGCTCTTCGGGGTTCAGATAGGTATTTCTGGAACTCATGGCAAGACCGTCCTTCTCGCGAAAAGTACTAATTCCCACTATCTCTATATCAAAGTTCAGATCTTTCACCATCTGCTTTATGGTTACCAACTGTTGATAGTCCTTTTCTCCAAAAAGGGCAATATGTGGATTAATGATATTAAACAGCTTTGCAACTATGGTTGCAACCCCTCGGAAGTGAGTGGGTCTCGAAATACCGCATAGGTTCTTGGTCACTTCCTCCACATTCACATAAGTATGATACCCTTTAGGGTACATCTCCAAAACAGGAGGGGAAAAGATGACATCAACGCCAACCTCGTCCGCCAACCTTTTGTCTCTCTCGAAATCCCTTGGATATTTTTCAAGGTCTTCTCCAACACCAAATTGAGTAGGGTTAACGAATATACTGATTATCAAAAGGTCCGCTTTTTTCTTGCCCTCCTCCATAAGCTTGAGATGACCCTGGTGGAAAAAACCCATAGTGGGAACCAGGGCGATGGTCTTGCCACTCAAGCGTGATTTCTCGGAGAATGCCTGCATTGCTTTGACGCTGGTTATCACCTTGATCATCAGTACAACCCTCCCGCATCCTCACATCAATGAAAGCTGTGTTCGTCACCGGGAAAGGCTTCACTCCTCACCTCTGAGATATACTCTTTAACGGATTTGGATATGATCTCCTCCAGATTTACATATTTTTTCACAAACTTCGGCCGAAACTCTCCTGATAGGCCCAGTAAATCATTGATTACCAGCACTTGGCCGTCACACCTCACACCCGCTCCGATACCTATAGTTGGAATTTTCAACCGTTTGGTAATCTCTTCTCCGAGCTTACTGGGGATCGCCTCCAGGACGACAGAAAAGGCACCCGCCCGTTCAACCGACAGAGCATCGGTCAAGAGCTTCTCTCTCTGTTTATCTTCCTTTCCCTGAACCCGATACCCACCCATCCTATGGATTGACTGGGGTGTCAGGCCGATATGGGCCATCACCGGTATATCTATATCCGTAATAGCCCTGATGGTATCCTCCATACCAGCCCCCCCCTCAAGCTTAACGGCCTCAACCCCGGTCTCCTTCATCATCCTTCCCGCATTCCTCTTGGCATCCTCTATGCTTATCTGGTATGACATAAAGGGCATGTCTATGACGACCAGCGAACTCTCGGAGGCCTTAACAACCGCCTTGGTGTGGTGAATCATAGCCTCAACAGATACGGGAAGGGTATTCGCTTCTCCCAGAATGACATTGCCCACCGAGTCACCAACTAATAGGATATCCACTCCACAGCTATCTAGTATCCTGGCAGTTGGGTAATCATAGGCGGTAAGCATCGTTATTTTTTGTCCTTCATCCTTCATCCTCTGTAAATCTAAGATCGTTGTCTTTTCCATTTCTATCCCTCTCCGGTTAAGAAATATCTCAATTTTGGATGGACACTAAAGATGTTACGTTCGCGATTCCTTACCCCCCAGCAATAATCCTAATTATAGATACCTGGTCGCTATCCTTTATAGGAACATCATACTTTGCCGGAGAGTGGACAAGTTGACCATTGATCATGATTACAACCCCGTCAGGTAATCTTCGAATAATCTTTTTGAAAAGCCTCACCTTTAGATGCCTGTCGATCTTTGAAAAGAACTTCTTGATGGAGAGCTTTTCTTCCAAATATAAACTAAAGCTTTCCTTTAGGTAGCGATTGCCAAATATGCCGAGAATATTTACCTCTGCCACGTTCAAAATCCCCGGCTTACGATGATTTCAGATACTTCGCGTACTCTTCCAAAGACAGCTCCTTGATTTTTTCATCCGTGGGCATTCCCGTAATGTAGTCCCACCCAATTTCCTTAAAGTAATCGGCTTTTAAGGCATCTATGTCGATAGTTACCCCTTTGAGAGGACCATCGGAAAGGGGCGGAGTACCGGCAACTTTCTCTGGTAAAACAAAATCCTTAGGTACAATCCCCTCCCTGACATTGAAAAGCTGCCTCAATGTCTGTATCCTTCTTCCCGTGGTAATCAATTCTTCCAGGGTGAGATCCCACCCGGTAGCCGCCTTCAAATAATCAAGGAGCGGATATGTGGGTGCCACGAAGAAATGAAACATACAAAGACCCGCACAGTTTATTATCTGGCCATAACTGCTCACCAG
>JAUXHQ010000282.1 GCA_030621455.1 Deltaproteobacteria bacterium | reverse complement strand
AAGTGCCATTTTTGGATGGAAACTCACTAGGAGGCTTGTTTGTTTGATCCAATTAAGCTTGAGATATTCAAGAATATCTTTTCTTCCTTAGCCGAGGAAATGGGGGTGGCATTGTGCAGAGCCAGCTATTCCCCCAATATCAAAGAGCGCAGGGACTATTCTTGCGCCATATTCGACACCTGTGGTGATATGGTAGCTCAGGCGGCCCACTTACCGGTCCATATGGGGTCAATGCCTTACTCGGTGAAGAGTGCTATAAAGAATGCAACGATGGATAAGGGGATGTGGTCATCCTAAACGATCCATTTGAAGGGGGGACTCATCTTCCGGACATAACGATGGTCTCGCCTGTTTATGTCCAGGACTGTCCGGCGTTTTATGTGGCAAATCGGGCTCATCATGCTGATATTGGAGGGATGTCTCCAGGTTCTCTTCCTCTTTCGAGGGACATATTCCAGGAAGGGGTCAGGATACCGCCGTTGAGACTGGTGAAGAAGGGGGTGATACAGAGGGATCTACTCAAGTTGATTCTTGCAAATGTCCGTACTCCTGTGGAACGGGAGGGGGACTTGACGGCTCAAATTGCAGCCAACAGGTTGGGGGAACGAAGGCTCATTGAGGTGGCGTTGAGATATGGCTATCATGAGGTGGTGGATTACATGAGGGAGCTGCAGGACTATGCTGAAAGGATGACTGTAAAGGCAATTCAAGAAATCCCTGACGGGGGCTATTCGTTTGAGGATTACCTGGACAATGACGGTCTCGGTGACACGCCAATAAAGATGTGCGTCAATATAAGGATAAGCGGGGAGCGTGCAGAGATAGATTTTACCGGAAGTTCGCCTCAAACAGAAGGTTGTATGAATGCAACCTTACCCATTACCCAATCTGCGGTATATTACGTATTCAGATGTCTTTCCCCTCCGGATACCCCTTCTAATGCCGGGTGCATGCGACCTTTGAAAGTGGTTGCTTCTGTTGGGAGTGTGGTGAATTCCAGATTTCCAGCAGCGGTAGCCGGCGGTAACGTAGAGGTGTCTCAAAGGATAGTAGATATACTCCTGGGGGCCCTGTCCGGGGCTATCCCCCACCTGATACCCGCAGCCAGTTCCGGTACCATGAATAACGTGACTATTGGCGGATTGGACTCAGAGACCAATACGATCTTTACTTACTACGAAACGATCGCCGGCGGCAGCGGGGCAACCCCCGAGGAAAACGGTGTAGATGGTGTCCATTGTCATATGACCAATACGATGAACACTCCAATAGAAGCTTTGGAATACGCCAACCCCCTGAGAATTCTCCGATATGAAATCCGAAAAGGGTCTGGCGGTAGTGGCAGGTACCGGGGAGGTTGCGGTATCAGACGGGATATTCAACTCCTCACAGATGCTGAAGTAACTGTCATCTCCGAAAGGAGGAGGTTTTCGCCATATGGTCTCCGGGGTGGCTCCCCCGGGAAGGTAGGTGAGAATATCGTCATATCTCGAGGAGGAACGAGCAAGTTAGGGTCTAAATTCGCCATATCTGCAAAGAGGGGGGACATAATAAGTATTCAAACTCCTGGAGGCGGGGGGGTTGGTTGTCCTGACACCTAGAAGCCAGTCGGAGCAGAAACAGGATCAAGGCTGCCCACAAACAGTCCCTGAAACCTTTTCTTGTCCATTTTTCAAAGAGACTCTATAGACTTCCATATATTAAATTTCACTGCGTTATCGGTCGGAATCCTCGACGACGAACTGAAAATGTACGACTTACTCAGATTCCTCCCTCTGGCCTTGTGAAATTTAATATATGAAAACACTATATGTCAATGTGAGGGGCCATTTTTTCAAAGCAAAGACGCTAGGTGATTACTGCCTGCTCAACCATTCCCTTGATAAAGATATCACTTATCAACTTGGCAGATGTAGAGAGACTGACCCTTTTCTTCGGTGATAACACCCAAAACCTGGCTACCTCGTCCAGTGCCCCCCAGAACGCCCTACCTAGAATAGTGGGATCTACATCCTTCCTGATTATCCCTTCCTCTTGTCCCTCCCTTATTATAGAAGAGAGAATCTTTAAATATTCAATGAACTTTATGTTCACATATTCCTTCATAAATTTACTGCTCTGTCTCAGTTCAACCTCCATAATGGCAGCCAAGTCCGGATTATCCTTCTTTGAATTCAGTTGAATAATCGCGAACCTCTTCAACTTCTCCAGGAGATTTTTCTCCTTCCCGATCTCTTTTTTCATATTCGCTATAGCCTTTCCCATCTCTTCCTCAAAGAGGGAGATGAGTATATCATCCTTATTTTTGAAGTATAGGTAGATCGTTCCGTCCGCCACCCCTGCTTCCTTGGCGATCTCTGAGATCTTTGAATTGTAAAAGCCGTTATGGGCGAATACCTTTGTCGCTGCCTGAAGAATTCTTTTATGTTTGTCCTCTGTCTTTGTTGATGAAGAGACCACTTTATCTCTCAGATTGTAAGATTTAAGTTATGAATGATTGTTCATTCATTTTTAGATTTAGCACAAGGGCTGGTTTTGTGTCAAGGGTTTTTGTTATCGCGCAATCGAAGGCAAGTAGTAGTGGTAGGTTACGATTTTTGACTTGAAATCCCATGTTCTTTAACCTATACTCGTTAAATGATAAGATTTAGGGGGGGGAGCCATGAAAAGGAGAATATGATGAAGTTTTTTTGCTAAGATAATGAGAAGACCGGAAGGACCAAGTAATTTCCACCTGTGCAGTTGGTCAAGTTTAACGCTTAACGCAAT
>JAUXHQ010000042.1 GCA_030621455.1 Deltaproteobacteria bacterium | reverse complement strand
TAAGTTAAGGGCGTCCCCATTGACGCCCCTAAGTTAAGGGCGTCCCCGTCCAGGGCGTCCCCATTGACCGTCCCCATTGACGCGCCATTGACGCGTCCCCATTGACGCATGAATCGGTGCAGTGTTCTTCGGGTCCCCGCATTCGCGGGAAATATGATTATCAGCGGACACCGAGGCAAGATTGGAGGGGATATATCTCCTTGCAATCTATTCAAAGCTGTTATAGTGTAGTAATAAAAATATCAATAAACTAACAGCTAATAGCAACAGTTCAGTTGGTGTATAAGCAATGAATAAGCAGAATCTCCTCACTAATGCACGATCATCCTAAAATTTGTAACAAATTTAGGGTGATAAGGGATAACGTTACTATTTATAGAGGATTTTATAATGAATGGGACAGAGATAGGGCCTGAGTTGAAGATGACTATTATTGAGATAGTAGATGACCGCATACGACACTCAGGGGTAACCAGAGAGGACTTCAGTGAGCTAAAGTCCATTGTAAAAGAACTTGCCCAGGCACAAAAAGCGTCAGAGGAACGACTTGGCAGGGTTGAATCTGCTGTTGAAGAACTTGCCCAGGCACAAAAACGAACGGAACAAGAAGTGAGAAAGCTTGCTATCGGCTTGAGGGATACCCGCCAGATGGTGGGAGGACTGTCCGACACAGTAGGTTACCGACTGGAAGATGAGTCGTATAAAGCGCTGCCTGCCTTATTGAAGAGGGATTTCAATATAGATCCGGAAGGGAGGTTGATCAGAAAGTATATCGAATACCCGGATGGAAGGCACGATGAGATAAATATTTATGGGAAGAGTAAAAGAGACGGAGAGGATGTCTGGATTCTGGGAGAGTGTAAGTCAAAGCTGTCGAAAAGGGATGTAGATCGCTTTTTAAAGGTGATAAAGAGAGTAGAAGATATACTTCCCGGGGAGAAAATCCTCGTTACCGGGGCATATAATATTGAATCCAAAGTGGAACGGTACGCCCGGGAGAAAGGGATACAGGTTTACTGGTCCTATGAGTTTTAGAAGAAGGTCCGGGTGGGTGTGAAATATTTAAAATCGCTGAACAGATCGAAAAAATGTTTGACAAATGTATGAAATGCGGGTTTAATATATGGTTCTGTTAATCTGAAGAATAGGGTAGGATATGACAAAAGGATCCATAATGATCGACCAAGAATTATGCAAGGGCTGCCGGATATGCTTTCATTTTTGCCCAAAGGGTTCAATATCACAATCCGAAAAGTTGAACGCTAATGGCTATCTGCCGGCTCTTTTTGACAATAATAGCGAGTGTTCCGGCTGTGGAATCTGTGCTATTGTCTGTTCTGAAGTTGCCATAGAGGTTTACCGTGAATAAGTCCCTGATGAGTGGAAACAGTGTAATTGCAGAAGCGGCCATTCGTAGTGGTTGTCAGTGTTACTTCGGTTATCCTATTACCCCGCAGAATGAGCTAACCGAATATATGGCCAAGCACTTAAGCAGGAGGGAAGGGTGTGCGTTCGTTCAGGCTGAAAGTGAGATCTCGGCCATAAACATGGTCTATGGAGCAAGTCTGACAGGCGCCAGGGCAATGACCTCCTCTTCAAGTCCGGGCATAAGCCTAAAGCAAGAAGGTATCTCGTATTTGGCAGTATGTGAACTCCCGGCTGTTATTGTAAATATGGTGAGGGGTGGGCCGGGACTGGGAAGCATATCAGCTTCCCAATCAGATTACTTCCAGGCCACAAGAGGCGGAGGACACGGAGATTACAGGACTATTGTATTGGCGCCGGCTTCAGGGCAGGAACTGGCGGACCTCACTCAAAAGGCGTTTGAACTGGCAGACAAGTATAGAACCCCTGTCATTATCCTAGGCGATGGGATGCTCGGTCAGATGATGGAACCGGTGGAATTTCATCAAACAATCCCCAAGAGTCTTCCTGAAAAGAGCTGGGCGTTGAAAGGAGCGAAAAACGGCGCCAGCAGAGTCATCAAGTCCTTTACGTCAAACCCTGCGGAATTGGAAGAGATTAACTGGCGTCTATTCAGGAAATATGAGCTGATAAAGAGAGAAGAAGTGGAATATGAAACCTACATGATTGAAGACGCTGAACTAGTCGTAATTGCTTATGGAATGGCTGCCCGAATTGCAAAGGGTTCCATCAAGAAGGCAAGGAGCCGCAATCTGAAGGTGGGGATGTTAAGGCCCATCACCCTCTGGCCCTTCCCTTCAGAGAAGGTTATGGACTTGGCTAAGACGATAAAGCACTTCTTTGTCTTTGAGATGAATATGGGCCAGATGGTTGAAGATGTGACCCTTGCTTTGCAGGGCCAAGGCGAGATATCCTTTTACGGAAGACCCGGCGGAGTGATCCCAACGCCTTCCGAAGTTTTCCGAATCATATCAAGACAATATTACCAAAAAGGTTTGAATAGGTAATCATGAAAACAGTATACTCCAGACCTAAATCATTGAAAAAAGCTACCTTCCATTACTGTCCCGGATGCGGTCACAGTATCATCCATAGACTCATCTCGGAGATAATCGATGAGATGAACCTTCAGGAGAAGGTTATCGGCATACCGCCTCCGGGTTGTTCCGTGTTTGCATATAACTACCTGGACATTGATATGGCCGAATCCGCTCACGGCCGGGGTGCGGCCGTGGCTACCGGCATAAAAAGGGCCGCCCCTGACACCATTGTCTTTACTTATCAGGGAGACGGGGATCTTGCTGCCATAGGGACAGCAGAGACCATACATGCGGCGAACAGGGAGGAAAGAATAACGGCAATATTTGTGAATAACGCAGTCTATGGTATGACAGGGGGACAGATGGCGCCCACAACGATGATCGGCCAGAAGACTACGACGTCCCCGCACGGACGCGAAGTGAGAAAGGAAGGCTATACCTTGAAAATGAGCGAGGTATTGTCTGCGGTTGAAGGTGCGGTATATATATAGCGGACAGCAGTAAACTCACCAAAGAACATCAAGAAGACAAAAAAGGCCATCTCTAAGGCCTTCCAGACACAGATAGATGACCTGGGCTTTTCCCTGGTCGAGATACTCTCCCCGTGCCCGACAAACTGGAAGATGACCCCTTTGGAATCGTGGCAGTGGGTTGACGAAAAGATGGTAACGGAGTTCCCTCTGGGAGTAATCAAGGATAAGACAAAGGTGAAGAAATGTTGACCAAGACCATCTTTTCAGGCTTTGGCGGACAGGGTGTTCTTTCCATGGGTTATAACCTTGCACACGCAGGCATGTTGGAAGAGAAAACAGTAACATATTTGCCTTCATACGGTGCTGAGGTTCGCGGCGGTACGGCGAATTGCACAGTGGCTATTGCCGATGAAGAAATTGCCTCCCCTGTTGCGTCAGCCCCTGAGTTCATTGTGGTCATGAATCAACCGTCTTTCGTCAGATTTCAAAATCTCATACAATCTGGTGGTCTCTTCTTTGTCAATTCCTCCCTGATAGAGGCCGAAACAGTAAGAGGGGATATCGAGGTGTTGGAAGTTCCTGCAACTCAGCTTGCCGAGGAGTTGGGGAATACCAAAGTAGCGAATATGGTTATGCTCGGAGCATTCATCAGGAAAAGCAATGTAGTGTCAATAGAAACCATAATCATGGGCTTAAAGGAGACGTTGGGAAAAAGCAAAGCGAAGGCGGCGCTTCTCGGCCTCAACAATACGGCTTTGAAGACAGGATACGATCTACTCTAATGGGTGCAGTAATCCTATTCTCTTTAAAACCCTAAAAAAACAATGCCATGCCAAAAAGCACAGAGGCAGAAGTAATGAAATAAAATAAAGCCAGCGTTAGAGCCTAAGAATAAAAGCAGAAAGGTTAAAGTAATCAAATATTCGATCAGGAGTGATCTATGTATGTGAAGCAAATATCCGTTAGTCTACAGAATGTGCCGGGTGAACTGGCGGACGTCAGTGAACATCTTGGGACTGAAGGTGTAAATATCAGGGCTATCTCTGTTGCCGATACTTCAGATATCAGCACCGTCAGATTTGTTGCCGATGACCCGGAAAAGGCCGCCAATGTGTTAAAGAGCCATGGATATTCAGTGAGAGAGACCGATGTTATTGCAGTGGAGACTCCGGATCATCCGGGAGGGCTTAAGGCCGTTCTAAAACCTCTGAGAGAGGCCGCCATCAATGTGCTTTACCTGTATCCGTATCTCGGCAGAGCAACCGACCAACCGATAATCATCGTTGGTGTGGATAAAATAGAAGAAGCGTTAAAGATATTGGAAAAGAACTGGGTCCATACGTTCAGCAAAGAGATCTATTCATTATGATCTTCGGATATACGGCCTGCGAACCGCCTCAGCCGGATGTGGGACGGCCCGGTCAGAATTGGGATGGAAACTAGACTATAACAGGAAAGGATATTACGGTGAATCTGTTCTCCGTCATAGGTAACACGCCGCTCATAGAATTATCCAATATGAATAAAAATTCCAGGGTAAAGATACTGGGAAAATTTGAAGGCGCCAACCTAGGTGGCTCTGTCAAGGACCGCACCGCCTACTATATGATTCAGAAGGCAGAAGAATCTGGAGAATTGACAAAAGACAAGATAATACTCGAGCCAACATCAGGAAACACGGGGATCGGGTTGGCAATGATAGCCGCAGCAAAAGGATACCGCATCAAGCTCTTCATGCCGGAATGTGTCAGTATGGAAAGACAGTACATCCTGGCAGCCTACGGCGCGGAAGTCATACTCACGCCAGCGAAAGAGACCACGGACGGTGCCATCAAAAGGGCACATGAAACACTAAGTGAAGCGCCGGACAAGTATTACATGCCCAACCAGTTTGACAACATCAATAATGTACTCGCTCATTATGAGACAACGGGTCCGGAGGTATTCGAGCAGACAAAAGGGGAGGTCGACATATTCATTGCCGGCATGGGAACAACCGGTACGGTAATGGGGGCGGGGAAATATTTGCGAGAGAAAAAACCGAAGGTTAAGGTCATTGGGGTTGAACCGGTGATCGGTCACACGATTCAAGGGCTAAAAAATATGAAAGAATCGATTGTCCCGAAGATCTATTGCCCTGATAAACTCGATGAAAAGATTATCATCGATGATGGTGAAGCATTCGAAAAGACAAGGCAACTTGTTACCAAAGAGGGCCTTTTTGTCGGAATGTCAAGCGGAGCTGCAGTCGCTGCAGCATTGAAGGTAGCAAAGAACATCGATTCCGGTGTAATCGTTGTAATCCTTCCTGATCGGGGGGAACGCTACCTAAGCACCACTCTCTTCAGATCAATATGTGGAAAATGCCCTCCTTGATATAGTGCCCGGACCTTTTAATCAATATGCGTTGTTCAAAATCTCTTTCTGCTATCCAACAGAAGAGTAACAGGCCCATCATTTAATATGTGCACATCCATCATGGCCTGAAATTCCCCTGTAGCAACTGTTATGCCATTACTTTCCACTCGTGAAATAAAGTAATGGTAAAGCCCCTTGGCCTCCTCAGGTTCGGCGGCATCTGCAAATGAGGGTCTCCTTCCTTTCCTGCAGTCACCCACAATTGTGAACTGAGAGACTACCAGCAGCTCACCATCAACATCCCTTAAGGACAGATTCATTTTACCAAAGGGGTCCTCGAAGATTCGCAGGTTTGTCGTCTTAGACACCAGATAATCTGCGTCCTTTTGAGTATCACCCTTTTCAACCCCCAGGAATATGAGAGACCCCTTTCCGATCTCACCGACCAACTCATCGTCTACAGTGACTCTCGAACCTTTGACCCTCTGGAGTACTGCCTTCATTTGCACCCCAACGTATCTACTAATCTGAAAGACCCCTCTTGGAAGCCTTTAATGGGTTCAGCTTGTCTTTCTTTACCCCATTTTCTTTCTTAACATGTGTTGCGAAGTTGCATCTGCCACTTAACCATTTGCTCCCAGGATCAGCGCAGTATCCGCAATATTTCCCGGAAGGATACTCCTCGATCCTATCACACCCATCGCAGGAATCTACAATCGGATAGCATTTTCCCCCATTGAAAGAGCAACCTTTCTTCTTCATGAACAAGCAATTCGTGTCTACTTTAACCGTCTGACAAAGCAATTTTAATCCCTCCATTCTCTATTTAGTGCCTTATACAACCTGAATCACAATAAAAAAAGCCGAATTGCCTTCAAGTCCTAAAATCAGGTAGGCAACTCGGCAGTATTATTGTTGAGACTTTATCCCCGACAAAACCTTGAATCCGGTGCCAAACAAGTAACTTATCAAACACCCGATGATGTCCGCTTCAACCGCATGGGTGCTTATGTAAACGGAAGCACCCCATGCTATGCGGCTCGTATACCAGCTTTTTGAGAAGTTACAAAAGAATGATATATTACCAAAAAAAAATATATTGTCAAGGAAATTTTTAGATTACATCGTCTGTCTGCTTCCCTTTCCCCGGATGCGAATCCGCATGGCCAATACATACACCCATAACGCCGTTTATTTGGAAGGAGCGACTCTAGAAGCTCAAAAACCCCCTCTTTTTCATTATTGAAGGAAAATCTCTTCGGTTCCCAGGTCTTTTTTAATGCGTCATATAGTTTAAAATCTGTTGACAGATCAGCCCTGATGGGCTATAGAGACACCAGTGAGTAAAGAGACGGACTTTATTAACTGACCCCTTTCAACCGTTACAAGAGAGATTACTGAATCGAAGATAAAAAACTTATATTGCTCTATTCTAAAGAAGAGATTGCCCGGAAGGTATGGGAGGTTGCCAACCAGATCTCGAAAGACTATTATTCGAAAGAGTTGGTACTGCTCGGTATCCTAAAGGGGTCCTTCATCTTTCTCGCCGACCTCGTTAGAAACCTCCATATACCTTTAGAGATTGACTTTGTCGGGCTTGCCAGCTATGGATCGCAGTCCCAGTCATCCAAAGAGATAAAAATAACCAAAGATATTGAACTCCCCATTGAAGGTAAAGATGTTGTTGTCGTAGAGGATGTGATCGACAGCGGTTTAACCGTTTCATTTCTGATGGAAATGGTGAGAGCCAAGAAACCGAATTCTTTGAGATTATGTGTTCTGGTGGATAAAGGTGAAAGGCGGGAAGTAGAAATTCGAGCCGATTATACCGGCTTCAGGCTGGAAAGAGGTTTTATTGTCGGCTACGGGTTAGATCTTGACGAGAAATACAGACACTTGCCTGATATCTATACTGTAATCGATAATTGTTAGGTAGTTTCCATCCATAAAATGGTCTTTTTGCACAATATCTGCGCCATGCTTAAAAAAGGATTACGCGAAGCAGACTGAAGCTGGTGATTGTGGAAAAGTTAAATTTCCGGATGGGATCCAGTCAGCTTTTTAGGAGAGGCTATGATCGTCCAATGTGAGAAATGCCATACAAAATTCATGCTCGATGATGAGAAGATACCAGAGGGGGGGGGCAAAGGGAAGTGCTCGAAATGTCAACACATATTTCTAATAGAAAAACCTTTGGGACTAAGTCCCCTTCGTCCTAAGTCCCAGGCAGAAGGAGCAACAGAAATCCTGGACGATGTCCGGAAAATATCTGAGGAACTTCCCGTTCGTCGGGAGACAGAGGGAAAACAGAAGGAAGAGGTAAGTGCGCAAACTTTATTCGGTAAATATGCAAATGCTGTATCAAGGAGGATACCTTCAAAGTGGCTGATCCTCTCGTTGGTTTTTGTTTTACTCTGTGGAGGGGCTTTTCTCCTTCAGGATAAACTGCCTGACATAAACAGGCTAAAAGGATATTTTGGTTTGAGGGTACCTGATAGTGACTCTGTTGTTTTCTCAAAATCACAAACGAGAGGATACTATATCGATAATGCAAGCATAGGCAGAATATTTGTCATAGAAGGTAAAGCCATAAACAACTCTTCAAGGGTTAAGAGTCTCATAAAGGTAAGAGGGACCCTTATAGATAACGCGGGCCATGATATAAGAGAAAAGATGGTATACTGTGGAAATATCCTGTCCAGAGAAGAGCTTATGGAACTACCGGCTGATCAGATTAATTCCCGCTTAGGCAGTCCTCCTGTACAATCCTCAACAAACTTGGTCGTTCCTCCTCAAGAATCCACCCTTTTCATGATTGTCTTCTTCCATTTACCCGAAGACATGAAGGAATTCAGTGTTGAATCTGCTAATGCGGAGAAAGCAGTGGAGTAAGGATATGGGAGCATTAATTTGGACTCCAGTAAAAGCGTAATTCTTGCCATCATCCTTTTTAGCATCATCCTCTCTATCGGTACCATCGGTTATTGGCTGATACAGGATTGGGATCTTCTCGATTCCCTTTACATGACGATCATAACTATCACCACCGTAGGATTTGGGGAGGTCTCCGACCTGAGTGTGACAGGTAAGGTCTTCACCATTGGATTGATCTCCGGGGGGGTGGGAATGGGAGCCTATATAGTTGGAAGCCTTTCCAGGATGATGGTTGAGGGAGAGATGAGGAAAATATTGGGGAGGAAAAAATTGGAAAACCGGATCAAGGCGCTGAAAAATCATTACATCATATGCGGGTGCGGTCGAATTGGAAGTTTAATCTGTAAAGAGTTGAGCAGATCTGCCAAATCAATATCGTTTGTGGTAATCGATAAGGATCCGGAGGTGATTGAGAAGATCGAGAGCGAAAACTACCTTTATGTGCGCGGGGACTCCACAGAAGAAGAAATACTTATTATGGCCGGCATAAGAAAAGCAAAGGGGCTTGTGGCTGCCGTCTCTTCTGATTCGGATAATGTGTACATAATCCTGACTGCCAGAGAACTAAACCATGATCTATTCATTTTGGCGAGGGCTTCTGACGAAGGGGCGGAAAGAAAACTATTAAGGGCAGGAGCTGATAAGGTCATCTCACCCTATCATATTGGCGGTACGCGAATGGCCCAGGCTATTTTGCGACCCGCAGTGGCTGATTTCATTGAATTCGCCGTCCATGACCACACCATAGAACTCCAACTGGAAGAGATTTCCGTGAGAAAGGCTTCCAAGTTCATGGGCGTCCCTCTAAAAGATTCCAGGATAAGGCAGGACCTCGACTTGATCATTGTAGCTATAAAGAAAGCAACAGGAGAGATGAAGTTTAACCCTTCGCCGGAATCGAAGTTTGAACTCGGTGATACTGTTATCGCCCTTGGTGAAAAAAAAATCTGTCGGACCTGGCAAAGAGTATGGGGGCACAGATATGGTAAAGGGCCAGGGGCACAGACCCTAGCCCTTTATCTTCAGCCTTAGGCTGTTGCTTCTTCTACGAGTTCAACTATGTCCTTGCCTGCCAGAGATTCTTCCACCCCTTTTTCCTTGATGGCATCTTCAAACATGGTCAGGCAATAGGGACACGCCGTGGATACCAGGTTTGGATTGGCATCGAGGGCGTCTTGGAGCCTCATCTCGTTTATCCTCTTCCCTAAGTGCTCTTCCATCCACATACGACCACCGCCTGCACCACAGCACATGCTCTTGTTTCTGTTCCTGTCCATCTCAACCAGATTGAGGCCCGGGATACCCTCTAAGATTTTCCTTGGTGCATCATAGATAGCATTATATCTTCCCAGGTAGCAGGAGTCGTGGTAAGCGACAGTCTTGTCGATCGGTTTGGTGAGTTTGAGCTTGCCCTTTTCGATCAGGTCCATAATGAATTCCGTGGTATGTACGACCTCAAAATCCCCTCCGAATTG
>JAUXHQ010000234.1 GCA_030621455.1 Deltaproteobacteria bacterium | reverse complement strand
CCCACAGGAGCCACCCGGTGGTAGAAGCAGCTTTTGCAGCCTTGATCTGTTCCAGTATGTAGTCTTCCCTGAAATGGGTGACACCGAGAGGAAATGCCTGGAGCCACGGTCGAATTATTGCGCCGTAGCGCCTTGTAGTCTCCACGATCTCTATGCAACCGTTATACACAACGTAGTAAGGGTCATCGGCAGGTATTGGTTTCTTGCCAAAGTGGCGAGAAAAGTGGGAAGGGTAAAGCATGGGGCTGATGATATCCGTATACCGTGCCAGGTCATCTATCTTCTGGCCGGTGATATTGATATCCATCTCTTTTTCCCAGGCAATGATCCCATACACATCGATTGATACTAGAACACCCAGAGGGTTGAGCTCTCTATAGGCCCTTTTCAGAAATCCTGTTATTACCTTGTGCTTGGGGGTCTTGGCTTCATCGAATGAATACATTGCATCATCGGTATTACCCGTGGCCGGGAAACGGATGTAGTCGAACTGAATCTCATCTACACCCGAAGCGGCCAATTCCCTTGCCAGATCCAGATTGTATCTCTGAACTTCCTTGAGTGAAGGGTCAACCCATCCCACACCACCTTTCGTACCCCATAGCTTTCCGGTTGATCTTGAACGGACTGACAGATCCTGCCTCTTCTCTGCAAGAAGTCGATCGTGGAATAGCACTATTCTGGCAACCACGTGTATACCCATATCATGGAGTTGGCATATCATCTTTCCTAAATCCCTTATGGGTACCCTGTTATTCGCTCCTATCTCTTTAACGAGACTTACCTTGCTATGGTAAAAGACAATACCTGACATATCTTTTGCATCGAATACGATAGTGTTGCCTCCCAACTTTCTCAACTCGGAACCAAGTCGGAGGATCCTCTTGGTACCCGCCCCGATGCCCGTAATGTATATCCCCTTCGCCACAAAACTGCTCTTCCGGGGGACGGTTTTTGCCCTCATGGGGCTAAAACGAATCACAGGTACCTTGAGCTCCTTTCCAATGTGAAGAAGGGTGCCCTTAAGGCCATTGATTTGCATTAGCTCTTCAACTAAGCCGGCCGGGGTGTAAAAGTCTGTGAGTGGGAGGTAGTCGCCGGCAAGCAGGTAGAGGCTTTGACCTTTCAATATACTGTGGAAGACCTCGCCATTCCGAACTTCGCCCCCTGGAGGCAGTAACGGTGGGCGGAGCGCATAAACAGATGAGGGTCCAGGATGTCCCGTGAGGATAAGGGTAAGGACTGCACATATAAAGGTCAGTCTAAGATCTGGCATATTATTCGCAGGAATACCGCGGCGGGCCATACATTTTTACCGAGTCAACATGAGGCCAAATGAAAAACCCGGATAAGGACCCGGGCCTTTCTATACCAATTGAAGCAGACAGGGTTGAAGTCAGTCTCTTCAATCTCCGGATTCGCTGGCAGTGGAATCACCAGCGCTCTTGGCATCTATCTTCTTGTCGTTTTGGCCATCATCCTTCTTGCTATCCGGCTTCTCCCCCTCTTGGTCCCAGCTTCCACTATTTCTTCCATAATCAGTGGCGTACCACCCGGTCCCTTTTAGATGAAATGTCGATTGTGAAATCAGCTTGGTCAGATCCCCCGAACATGCCGAGCACTCTGAGAGGGGAGGATCGGAAAATTTCTGTAAGATCTCAAACGCTTTTCCACAATTCCTACATTTATACTCATAGATTGGCAACTTGGACACCTCCTATATGTGATCCGTAAAATTCCTGACCTTTTCATTCACAAGGTCAAACCCGGCAAAGGTTCCATCGGCAATTTCGGTAACGGTTCAAGACACAGTCTAAACTTCGATCACTGACGGACGTTAGCATTTCGTAAGTAATGGAATGGACTATTGCTTCTTCTTCTTCTTTTTCTTCAGGTGAAGCAAAAAAATCCTTAAAGTATTTACTGAACCGTACAATGTGAGACAGTTCATGGGTGAATATATATAACAGTAACGGCCTCAATTGTATTTTGTTAAGTGACATCTTCACTGCATTGAGTATCCGGTTGTCTTGCAGACAAATTCTGTACAGATCGAAGGAAGAGGTAGGGGTAACGCTTCTCTCTTTCAGACATTCGTACATGCATATTTGGGCCAGGGCCTCATCTGTTATCTCTGCCTGGCTGAGATGAGCCAGGGTTTTTACCTCATAACGATAATTCCTCCATTCATCGGAAGAAATGCCAAAATAGTCCGTTACCAAGTCTTGGGCCATATCCATTAACTCTCCGATTATGAACACTTGCCTGTCACTGAAATGTAAGAGAGCACCCATAACCGTCATCCCAAAGAGGGATCCGACCCTTGTAAGGAAACGCTTCCACCGGAAGTTAGGACGGATCAATAGATTATCTCTCAAGCGAAAAAGGAACTTTCTTTTATAGAAATATTATAAGACAATCATCGGCAAATGGCAAGGTCCTTTTTGTGAAACCGGCAATCCTTCTCAAGCATACCCCCACAGGTCGGACATTTTTCATTTGCAAATCAATGTAAATAATTATAAAAGAGGTAGGCATGAGCAATCTTAATCACATATTTGGGCCTGTTCCGTCCAGGAGGTTAGGTCTTTCATTGGGTGTAGACATAACCTCATTTAAGACCTGCACACTTCAATGAGGAGTTGGGATTTGAGTTCCCTAATTTCTGATAACAGGAAAACCGCGATATGATTATTCTGAAATCTAAAGAAGAGATTGAACACTTATGGGAGAGCAATCAAATTGTAGCACACATATTGAGCGACCTGAGAAAGATGGTCCAACCCGGGATCACCACCCTCGAGCTTGACGTGTATGCAGAAACGAAGATACGGCAACAGGGTGGTATCCCAGCTTTTAAAGGATATCGTGGCTTCCCGGCAACGGTATGCGTCTCCATTAATGAGCAGGTAGTTCACGGGATTCCAGGTTCAAGAAGGTTGAAAGAGGGCGATATCGTGAGCCTGGACCTGGGGGTAATCCTCAAAGGGTTCTACGGGGACGCTGCCATTACCATCCCTGTCGGAAAGATAAGTGAGGAAGCAGCGAGACTCCTCGATGTAACTGAGAAGGCCCTATACAAAGGCATTGAACAGGCAAAGACAGGGAAGAGGCTCTATGACATATCCCATGCTATCCAGTCGTGGGTTGAAGGGAACAGATTCTCTGTGGTGAGAGAGTTTGTGGGTCACGGCGTGGGCAGAGACCTCCACGAAGAGCCACAAATACCCAACTTCGGCGAACCTAATAGGGGTGTGCAGTTGAAGAGAGGCATGGTCCTGGCCCTGGAACCGATGGTCAATATGGGAACATGGAAGGTCAGGGTAGAACCTGACGGCTGGACAGCGGTAACCGCGGACGGAAGGCTGTCCGCTCACTTCGAGCACACAATCGCCATAACAGAGGACGGTCCTTATATCTTAACCCTGGCGTCCTGATGGTTACTGTATTAAAACTTTGTGCGACTTTGATTTCCTGAATATTGACCCATGGGAAACTGTGGAACTCCACACTATAGGTTTTCAGATATTAAATTTCACAAGGCCAGAGGGAGGAATCCGAGTAAGTCGTACATTTTTAGTACGTCGTCGAGGCTTCCGACCGATAACGCAGTGAAATTTAATATATGGAAGTCTATACATCTCCTGAGTCATTCTTGGCTACTATAACCTTGGC
>JAUXHQ010000213.1 GCA_030621455.1 Deltaproteobacteria bacterium | reverse complement strand
GGAAAAGAAGATGGGATTAAGGGGAAGTCCCACTGTGGAACTAATCTTTGAAGAGGCTCGGATACCGAAAGGGAACCTCATGGGAGGAGAAGGAGGGGGGTGGAATATACTCACACAGTATGGCAACCTAATGCGAATATGGGGAGCTGCCTCTGTGTCACTCGGGATTGCTGAAGGCGCTTTGGAATATGCAGCTGGATACGCTAAAGAAAGGGTTCAGTTCGGAAAGCCCATCGCCACTTTCCAGGCCATTCAATTTATGCTGGCAGACATGGCTATGCTAACGGAAGCAGCCCGGTCGTTAAACTACAGGGCATCATGGATGATCGACAAGGGGACAGAGACCTCCAGTAAGATCGAGCCTATTGTTTCAATGGCAAAGTGTTTCACAACGGATACGGCCATGAAGGTTACCACCGATGCAGTACAGATACTGGGTGGCTATGGGTATACAAAAGACTATCCTGTAGAACGTATGATGAGGGATGCCAAAGGCGTACAGATATTCGACGGAACCAATCAGATCCAGAGGATGATAATATCGAGGAGCCTGCTAGGGAAATCCTGATAAGCCAGATCTTTACACCTTGAATGTCAGATTTGTGTTGCCTTTGCCGATTAAGGGCATGCTGTGTAATGATACGGATGATCACAACAAAGAAAACACTCTAACAACATGAGGTGAGGGTATGGAGCTTGGGAGAAAAATAAGGGTTGTCATGGCTAAAGTCAGTTTGGACGGCCACGACAGAGGGATAAAGGTAGTAACCAGGGCCCTCAGGGATGCGGGTATGGAGGTAATCTTTATGGGGGCGTTTCAGACACCGGAAAGGGTTGTAAGAACAATCATAGAGGAGGATGCGGATGTCCTCGGATTGAGTTTTCTGTCCGGCGAACAACTTTCCCATACCCCAAAGGTGATAAACCTGTTAAGAGAGAATAATGTAAAGGATGTCTTGGTTATCGTTGGTGGTGTTTTCCCCAGACAGGATGTTGCAGAGCTTAAAAAAATGGGAGTAGACGAAATCTTCATGTCAGGAGACTCTATGGATGAAATTGTAACGTATATCAGGGGAAATATTAGAACAAAATAGGATGATAAGGAGGTCACTATGTCCGTCGGTATTTTAGGCTACGGGGTTTATATCCCAAAATACAGGATAAAAAAGGAAGATATTTCCAAGGTCTGGGGGGGAGGCGCCGCAGGGATTAAGGAGAAGTCCGTGCTCGGCTTCGATGAAGATGTAACTACCATGGCTGTAGAGGCAGCACTGAATGCCATTACCCATGCCGGAATAGATGCATCAGAGATCGGCGCTCTGTACGTATCTTCCGTATCCAGTCCATTCATAAACAAGTCCATCGCCGTAATCATAGCGGAGGTCCTGGAGATATCCGAAGGTGCTTCCGTCGCTGATTTTGGCGGATCTACCAAGTCGACGACAACTGCCCTCCAGGCTTGCGCAGACTTCGTTGCGTCAGGCAGGGGCAATTACGCCTTAGTAATCGGCGCTGATGCCCAGGTGGGGATCCCGGGAGATCCTCTGGAACACTCACTGGGTGCGGGAGCTGCTGCGTGTCTGGTCGGTAAAGATAATATAATAGCAGAGCTTGAAGATTCATATTTCAGTTCTACAAGCTTCACCGGCACATGGAGAAGCGATGGAGATCAGTTTGTGAGCCGCTATGACGACCCCAGGTACGAACGGTTTGCCGGATATCCTAAAATTATCGTAGATGCGGTTAAGGGACTTTTTAAGAAGACAGGGAAAACGGGAAGTGAGTTTGACTACGCGGCCTTCACCCAGCCGGATGCCAAGGCGCCCGTCACGGCCGTTAAAAAATTGGGCATAAAGTCCGAGAAGATGCCTTCATCTATCGTTTCTCCCGTATGCGGTGACACCGGATCGAGTTCCGTTTTGATAGAGCTTGCAGCGGTCCTCGATCAAGCTAAACCCGGCGAGAGGATTATTATGGCATCTTACGGCTCCGGTGCAGGAAGTGACGCTTTTTCACTGCTTGTATCGGACAATGTGGACAAGAAGAGAGGTCAGGTGACGACGGTCCAAAGTTACATAGAAAACAAAGATTACATAGATTACTACACCTATGAAAAGACCATAGGTATCCTCAAGGTCAAAGGCCTTCCTGAGCCTATGTCCTCCATTATTGCTCAACCCTCTGCAGAGAGAAATAAAGATTCCGAACTGAAGTTGAAGGCCCAGGAATGTACGAATTGTGGGTCGTTGAATTTCCCCAGGAGGCATTATTGTATAGACTGCAAGGGGCAAGACTTCAAGGATGTACCCCTTCCCAGGAGAGGGAATATCATCACCTTTAACTTTCAATACGTAGTTGCGGTAAGTCCTGAGCAGGCTCCCATCCCTGTATGTACCGCCAAGATGGAAGAAGCAAAAGGTGAGTACGGTGGAAATGTCTCCTCAATGATAACCGATTGCAGCACAGATGATGTAAAGGTAGGGGGCAGGGTCGAGCTTGTATTTAGAAGGTGTGGAAAAGAACTGGGACTGGTAAGATATGGGTACAAATTTAGACCTGTAAAAGAATAGGAGGATCTTTGTTATGGCGAAGCAAAAAGGATTACCTGTGGCCGTAGTGGGTGCCGGAATGATTAAATTCGGGGAACTCTTCGGTCAAAGCTATGAAGATATGATAGTAGGCGCCTACAGGGCATGTTTGAAAAGCGTTGACAAGGGAGTAGACGAGGAGGACATAGAGGCAGGATGGTTGGGCACCTGTATCCCTGGAACGGGTTTTCGAAGGGAGATACTTACGGGGGCCGGACTGGCAGAGCCCATACGGTTTTTCCCAAAGCCCGTGAGTAGGATGGAGAACGCATGTTGCACGGGCAGTGATGCAGTTAGAAACGCAGCCTTTTCCGTGGCGGCCGGCGTATACGATCTCGTCCTGGTGGTTGGGGCCGAGAAGATGCGAGATATCCCATCAAGAGACTCTCTCATCGCACAGACCGGCATTATGTATCATTCCTGGTGGCATCCCAGGGGCTCATCCGCGCCGCAAAGATTCGGCTCTCTTGCTACGGCACATATGGACAAGTTCGGCACAAAGAGGGAACATCTGGCCATGATAGCAGTGAAAAACCATCACAACGGCACAATGGACCCTTACACCCATTTCAATTTTGAGATCACAGTGGAGCAGGCACTGAACGCCCCCATTATCTCGTGGCCTTTGGGACTGTTCGATTCGTGTCCCACAACCGACGGAGCGGCGGCGATCCTGCTGGCAAGACAAGACAGGGCAAAGGAATACACGGATAAGCCATTATATTTCCTGGGAAGCGGATTGGCGACTGACCCTATGTACCTGCCATGGAAGAAGAATTTTATAGAGTTTCCGGCAACCCAGGCTGCTGCCAAAGCAGCCTATGAAATGGCCGGGGTCGGTCCCGACGATGTTGACATAGCAGAACTTCACGACTGCTTCACCATTACCGAGCTACTGACATATGAGGACATGGGTTTCTGCAAAAAGGGTGAAGGGGCCAAGTGGCTTGAAGAGGGACACCCCATGCTTGACGGCAGCAAACCCTGCAATCCCAGTGGCGGTCTCAAGGCAAAAGGCCACCCCATAGGCGCCACCGGTGTGGCACAGATCTGTGAACTATGGTGGCATTTAAGGGGAGAAGCAGAAGAAAGGCAAGTAAAAAACGCTGAAATAGCCTGCACTCATAACCTTGGCGGCTTGGGAACAACGGTTCTCGTTAACATCTTTGGTAAAGAACCAAGGTAGAAAGGACTCGGGATATCCTCAGCGCGCCCCCGTGTTCGCTATAGCCATTAAACTGGCGATAATAACCCTTCACAGTGTGTTTCGGTAATCATTCAACTGATGAGGCAGGCAAAGGTTATCCTTGAGAAACCTTTGCCTGCCTCCGGCGGCAATTCCAAAAAGATGGGACATTTTCCAAGATGTGGGAGGCGTTTATAAGTTCGACTTGCACAGGGAATGTATGAGAAAAATATCACCTCTGTCTCCGGATGAGATCGTTTCTATCTGCAGGAAAGTCGACAGCCAAGATGATAGACTGATTTGGCTGGGCAATTGGAATCTCTTCACAATCCTCATTCATTATCTTCTCCAAGAA
>JAUXHQ010000265.1 GCA_030621455.1 Deltaproteobacteria bacterium | reverse complement strand
TGTAGTGGGTACTTGCGTCAAGTATATACCCCCCTTAAAAAATTATAGGTTTTCAAGATAGTAAACTTCAAGAGGCCAGAGGGAGGCATCCGAGTAAGTCATACGTTTTTAGTAAGTCGTCAAGGATTCGGACCAATAACCCAGTGAAACTTTAATATGTGGAAACCTATATCTCATTTATGGATGGACATAAACGAATAAAGGGTGAAGATGCGGCGAAGGGTAATTGACTGCCCATCTTTGTCTGTGCGTAAGGCAGAAAAGAACCTTTGGCATATAATATGCGGAAGAAGACAAAAATCAGAATTATCCCAGGACACAGGAATCGGGGATCTGACCGAACCCTAGAGAAGCACGAATAACAAGTTCCCAATTAAGAAATGAGCAATCTTGTTCAAGGTCGAGGAAGGTGACGACATTGGACAAAAGGGCTATTTGTCGATGGACACTAACTAAAGGAAAGCACATGATGGACATTCAAGGTCTAAATCGTATTAAAGAAAAAATTAAGACAATCGGTGATTTACCAACACTGCCTCGGGTAGCCTTAGAGGTGGCGACTTTTGTCAGAAACCCAAATTCTTCTATGGCCAACATTAGTGAACTTATTCAAAACGACCCCTCTCTCTCTGCTAAGATCCTCAAGATTGCTAACTCAGCTTTCTACGGGATGAGCCGGCGAATTGACACCCTTCAACATGCCCTGGTTATTCTCGGAATGAAAGAGATAAATAATCTTATAGTAGGAATTTCCGTATTTAATGCGTTCCCCAAGATACCGGGTAAGGCCACCTTCGACAGAGAAGCTTTCTGGGAACATTCTGTAGCATGTGGACTAATCGCCAGAATACTGGCCACAAGAATCGAATATAATACAGAAGGCACAGAGTTTGTTGCGGGATTATTACATGACATTGGGAAAATCGTTCTCGATCAACACTTTCACAAAGAGTTTGTTGAAATAGTGGACCTGGCATCCAGGGAAAGGCTAAGCATGATTGAAGCGGAAAACAGGATACTCGGGGTATCCCACACCGATGTGGGCAACTGGCTGGCAGAAGAATGGAAGCTACCCCCTAATTTGACCCAGACAATTTCCTGGCACCACTATCCTCCCATGGCTCAACAACACCATGGTCTGGTTGCATTGGTCCACTTAGGAGACCTACTTTGTAAGAAGAAAAAAATAGGCTTCGGTGGAGATACACATGGTTTCTCTTTAACAGATAGTGACGCCTGGAAGATACTAGAAGCCGAAAAACCTGAATTGAATAAACTCGACATGGAGAAGTTCTCCCTCGAACTTGACGACGAGCTCGAAAAGGTAAGGGAATTCATATCTATTTTCCAGGGGACGGACATTGCTGCTCCTTTGGAAATCACTGTAACTGTCACGGAAGAAAATTAGGGGCAAGTCTCCCAATTTCTCTCAACTGGGTATCCGGTTCACTCAAGAACCTACTACATCTTGTGGTTCTAGCTGTCATAAGCAACGGCCAAGAGGTCCGCTATGGACGCGGCTCTAGGCCGGACATGCCTCATGGGAGTTGTCCAGTCCGTTGCTGAACTGAGGTTTCCTAAATGGTACACAACCACAACATATTGTGGCAACTTGAGTCAAGCGGATACCCAGTTTCTCTCAATAGAGAGCCATAGCTACGAAAGATACAAAGGAATTCTGGTTGTCTACTTTGGCAGTAGAGTATTTCAGAAGCTTAGCCTCTGATGCATCCGAGACACTCAACATCGTGTAGATAGGTGGAAGTCCGCAGATCCTTCTTCCATCCCCTATTCTCTCAATGGAAGAGAAGAACCCGTCCTTATCAATCTTTTCAACGAATCCCAACATCCCAAGATCATCTTCTTTCACTTCCTCCATTGTTCCGCGTGTGGGCACAAACCGGTCACCATACCTGGGTCCAATATGGGCAAGATCTGCGCTGGCTATGATGCATACCTTCCTTTTCCTTTCCGAGACCGCTATCTTAAACGCCCTGGTGAACGCTTGCATCTGCTCAACTTCCGAAGGAGAGGTTTTCTTCCGTATCATCTCGTGAAAAGAACCGCATAACACCGGAATGATCTTTATCTCCCTGTTTCCAGCAAAGAGGTGCTGGAGAAAGACCAGCTGGAATTCTACAGTATGCTCTGATCGATGGGTGAACTCATCAGCGAAGAGGTCATACTCGTAATTCTTCTCAAAGATCTTAAGAAATTCCCTGTCTGTCTCTATTGTTCCCAAGGGGGTCTCAAAATCTTTCCTTGTAAAGGCAAAGAGGTTGTTCATCTCCTGATGTGCCGTTCCAAAGATAATGAATAGATCTGCATCCGATTTTTCAGCTATCTCCTTATATGCCCAGGCAAAACAAGGACCCCCCTCCTTCAAATCTATATGAGGAGCAATTACCCCACTTACCCTTGCCCCAGTCTCTTTGGCAAGCGGCAAACCGGGCCCCTCAGGTGATAAGAAAAAAGCCTCTATCTGTTTCTTCAGGGCTTGTGGGTTAGAGTCATAACTCTTCCCTGCGTGGGCAGCTCTGCGGATCATTGATCTTTTGAACCCATCCTCCAGGTTATCTTTAAACTCTTTAAACCTGTCGCTATCTAGGAGCAGGTGAGAATCCATTTCATCTATAATGTCTACAATGCGTTCTTTGAACAATAAATTTCCGTACTTCCTCATGTACTCTGCCTGGATGTCCAGCAATGTGTGCCGTCCATCAAAAAGACTTACTATGAAGAAAACTTCATAAGGAACTGCAACCATCTCATCAGTAAACCCTTCAGGATCTCTGAGGCAAATCATAGGGCTTCCGGAAGACTCGACAGGGAACGCATCGATATTTCTTAGCTTTGGGCAATCCATAGACGTGAAGTTCTCCTTTTCCGTGCTGAAATCTGGACCTCAAATAAAATATGGCTCTATATGGATTCCAGGTTGGTAATGTTACGTGACAATCATTTCGGGGTAGATTTTTTTTAGGTTTTGTATTAAGGTCTCCTGGGCACGTAAATACTCTATACCCAGGAGGACTACCATGAGAGAAATCTACCCAAGTAGCTTTTTGAATATACGGCGAATTATTGATGAGGCTGAATGCTATCAAGTGATCCGTGACATACGTTGGCCGTATGGTATTCGTTGTCCCCACT
>JAUXHQ010000261.1 GCA_030621455.1 Deltaproteobacteria bacterium | reverse complement strand
AGTAGTTCGGCCACTTCTTGATTCCTTCTTGATAGTGTTGTTGGGCATCCTTGAATTTTCGCAACCCATAAAAGGCATTCGCTATCCCAAATGCAGATCTTTTACCTTGGCTATTATCGGGGTGATTACTCAGGAGTTTATTAAAGACCTCTATGGCCTCTGTGAATTTCTTATTTTTAAGCATGCTTTCGCCCAACCTGAGCCGGGCCTTCGGAACATATTTGCTCTTCGGATAAAGATTGATCAAGGTGCTAAAACCGGCTTCCGATTCTTGAAGGTAATTCATCCTCCAGTAGGACTCTCCTATTCGAAAGGTAGCACTTGCCCCTCTTTTAGAATCAGGATAAAGCCTCAAAGCAAACCTGTAAGCATCTATCGCAGAACTGTATTTTCCTGATGGGTCTCTGGCCGCCATCTCAAAATGGCAGTCTCCAATGAGAAACGCGGCATCTTCTGCATATTTGCTACTGGGAAATCGCTTAACGAGCAAGATGAAATTGTCGCCAGCACCAGCGTAATTATGCTCCTCAAAGAGCCTCGAACCCGTCCGGAACATATCCTCATCTTCCTGTCCACCGGCATCAATATGGATATCCGATTCCTTCTTGCTCTGGAGTATCGGCATTTTGATATCCAGCGGTTCCCTGTTCGCCTGTCCACCCCCCCCAACCATAACGTCTCTGTTAACAGAGGTATGATATTTGTCTTTCTCCTTCGAAACCAGCTTTTCCTTCTTTGTTGGGGTATGGCTTTTCACCTCCGGTGTTCCCAAGCTGCTTGTGGAGCATGACTTCCGGGCCTCCAGCTTTCCGTCCTCTCTGAATGGACTTTTTCCCCCGTCCGTTGAAATGGGTTTGTCCTTTTTCCGCAGCAGATGGACTTCTTCCTTTGAGGCATCTAAAGCACTTTTCCGCCCCGATCCTTCAACTACTAACCTTTTATCCTCCCTGATGTTGATCACGATACTCGGCGGGTTGTGGTACAAGAAATGGGTGACCTCGACCCTCGATAAACGGAGCTTGATCTCAACGTATAATAATCCGGAAGATCTTGAGCCAAATACTACACCTTCAACCATGTCACTTCTTAACTCGGGAACCGGACGGCTCAGTTTCAATGAAGAATGAGGGATTTCTATGGTAAGGGTCTTATCTCGGGGGCTGGTAGTTACCCTGTATGGCGTCCTTTTCTCGGTGCTCAGAACGATCCTTGAATATCCTTTAATGACCTTCAATTTGATATCTGTCAGCCGATTGTATTCCTCGCACGCGGCCTTGCCGGACATCGACATACACAAGACAAGTATGCCAATACTAATAATTGTCGATCTTATCATGCTTCTTACCCTCAACGTACCTTCTCAATAAGCCTGGGTATGATCCGCGCAGCGGGTCACTTTTGCCCATAAAAGAGTCCCATTGCGCTCAGGCATAGTTAACCACCACTGAGTCTTTGAGAAGTTTCTGTTCAGGCACTTACAGAAAGGAAAACCCCATCTGCCATCTGACAAGAGATAAGCAAAAAACATACCAGTAGTGACCAAATATGAGGAAGGCAATCAGCCAATACTACAGCGTCGATTCATGTATGGGGCCAAGGTGTACGATTCCGTCAATTTCTGACTTTTCACTGTCACCTATTTGACGCCGCCGACTATAGATTTCGGGCTTGGTTTTTAAACAATGGGGATAAACTGAGGAGATGCTTACAAGAGATATGAAGATTTGGGTGTGCGGAAAAGGGTGGGAAGGGCTTGCCAGGGCAGATAACTTGGAGCTAGAAAGGGACCTGATCTTAGATCGGTCAGGCATGCCCCGGTAGTCTATGGATAGTGCTTCTCGATTTGTGTCTTCTTCATCTTTTCAACCAATGTGGTCCTCTTCAAATTCAACAGCTTTGCTGCCTTATTCTTAACCCAGTCCGTCTTTTGCAGAGCTCGCATAATTAGCTCTTTCTCAAACTCATTGACAACCGTCTTAAAACATATCCCATCATCCGGAAAATTTATAGGTGGCAAAAACCTGTTCCTGCCTCTATTCCGTATCTTCTCCGGCAAGTCTTTGGGTTGGATACTGCCCTTGCTCTTTAGAATCACCAAACGTTCAATAGTATTCTCCAGTTCTCTTATGTTGCCCGGCCAATTGTAATCTAGCAGAAATTGCATTATCTCCGGGGTCAAGTGTTCAACCTGCTTCTTTTTCTCTCTGTTGAAACGTTCAATAAAATGGTGGACAAGAAGAGGTATGTCGGACTTACGGCTCTTTAACTGCGGAACATTTATAGGGATCACATTCAACCGGTAATACAAATCCTCTCTGAACCTCCTCTCTTTGACAGCCTTCTCCAGATTCTGATTTGTGGCCGCAACAACTCTCACATTGACCTTGATGGTGTTGGTTCCGCCTACCCGCTCAAATTCCTGTTCCTGGAGAACCCTCAATACCTTCACCTGAAGGCTGGGGCTCATATCGCCGATTTCATCGAGAAATATTGTTCCATTATGGGCCAGTTCGAACCGACCTACCCTCGTGCTTGTAGCTCCAGTAAAAGCTCCCTTGACGTGGCCAAACAGCTCGCTTTCAAGGAGATCTTCCGGAATAGCTCCACAGTTCACTGGAATCAAAGGCCTTTCTCTTCGATAACTATTAAAATGAATCGCCTTCGCGATCAGTTCCTTACCTGTGCCACTTTCCCCACGAATCATAATCGTGCTGTCACTGTCAGCCACCTTCTCGATTAGTTCGAACACTTCCTGTATCGCGTCACTGTCTCCTATAATATTCTCGAACCTATACTTCCTCTTCAAATTCTTACGAAGGACAAGGTTATCCATCTCCAACTTCTGATGCTCAACGGCCCGTGCGACTACAATCCGTATCTCATCTACCTGAAAGGGTTTAGTCACATAATCGTAGGCCCCGGCCTTCATGGCATCCACAGCAGACTTAATGCTCCCATAGCCTGTCATAACAACTCCCAGCCCTTGGAAGCTGTGTTGTCGAGTCTGCTTTATAACCTGGAGCCCATCAATCTTTGGCATCTTCAAATCGGTCAAGACAACATTAAAATCCCGGGAATCAAGAAGATTTATTGCCGTTTCTCCATTCTCGGCCAGAGTAACCTCGTAACCCTCTTCCACCAGTACGTCGAAAATAAATTCTCTTGTCTTGATGTCGTCATCAACGACTAAAATACTCTCCCCTGACATATAGCCTACA
>JAUXHQ010000112.1 GCA_030621455.1 Deltaproteobacteria bacterium | reverse complement strand
GATCAAGTTTCTCCCCCGCATCCCGTTACTGCATAATTATAGATTTTTATCTTCCTACTTCTGCCTTCTGCCTTTTGCCTTTCAGCCAGTGTCAGGGGTGCCTATCTCAGTTTCAACGTGCTTATAGCCACGAGCGCCAGAATTATGGCGATAATCCAAAACCTCACAATGATCTTGGGCTCTGCCCAACCCTTTAGCTCAAAGTGATGATGTATGGGGGCCATTCGAAATATCCGTTTCGTTCTTAATTTGTATGACCCCACTTGGAAGATCACGGAAAGGGCCTCAACCACGAATATCCCACCCACAATGGCGAGGAGAACTTCCTGTTTGGTGACTACCGCCACTGTCGCCAATGCCCCTCCCAGAGCCAGAGAGCCAACATCCCCCATAAATATCTGTGCCGGATAGGTGTTATACCAGAGGAAACCCATACTGGCACCTACCATGGCGCCACAAAAAACTGATAACTCGCCGCTCCCCGCTATGTAGGGTATCTGTAAATAAGTGGCAAACTTGACGTGACCCACAAAGTAGGAAAAGAGAAGATACGTGGCGCCGGCTATCATAATCGGCCCTATTGCCAACCCATCCAATCCATCCGTCAGATTAACGGCATTCGAAGTGCCCACAACCACAATGATGACAAAGGGGATATAGAAAACACCCAAGTCAGGTGTTATACCTTTGAAAAAGGGAAGACTGAGGACGGTATTGAAGTCCGAATAACTATAGAGAAACCACCCGATAATCAAACCGATGAGTATTTGCCCCCCCATCTTATATCCGGCTTTCAAACCCACAGAGTTTCTCTTTGCCAATTTCTTACAGTCGTCCAGTAACCCGATTAAACCAAACCCCAGGGTACTCAAGAGGGCCACCCATATGTAGGGATTTGTCAGGTTTCCCCACAACAAGGTAGAGACAGTCAGGGCAAAGAGGATCAATACCCCTCCCATGGTAGGCGTACCGCTCTTCTGAAGATGGGAAGCAGGACCATCTCCTCGTATTTGCTGGCCGATTTCAAGGGAACTCACTTTCCTGATGAACCAGGGGGCCAAAAAAAAACTTATGAGCAACCCTGTCAAAACCGCGTAAATAGTCCTGAAGGTAATGTACTTGAAGACATTTAGAGACGCGTAGGTGGTGTGAAGAGGATACAGTAAGTGGAACAGCATAATCAATACCCCTGGTAAGGTTGTTAACTCAGAGTTCCTCTACGATTCGCTCCATTCTCATGGCCCTCGAACCCTTGATCAAGATTCGATCCCCTTTCCGGATAATACCCCTCAGTTTTGATACCACCGTTTGATGATCGGTTTCCATATATATCTTTTCTTCATTCATGCCCGTTTGAGAAGCGCCCAGGGCAAAGTCTGCAGCATTCTCCCCAAGTGTGAAAAGATAGTCCACCCCCAGGCCGGAAACCAGTCCGCCGATGCGAATATGGGCGGGCCGGGTAAACGTTCCTAACTCCAGCATATCTCCTAGGACTGCTATTGTTCTCCCTTCTCCTTCAAAACCCACCAAGGTTCGCAGTGCTTCCTCCGCAGAATTTGGGTTTGAGTTATAGGTATCGTTTACAATTATGTATCCATCTGACTCTATTACCTCCATGCGTCCGGGCAGGTGTTCAAACTCCTCCAATCCTGTCTTAATGACATCCAGACCCACGCCAAGAGCCCGGGCAACCCCGGCAGCTGCCAGAGCGTTATACACATTGAAGCCCCCGTACACAGGCAGATCGACATCAACATCTCCACCCCTGTTTGAAAGCCGAAACTTTACGGTACCTGCATCGGATATTGAGACATCCCTTGCCATGAGATCAGCCGCTCTGGTCATACCAAAATGGATCTTTTTGCATTTACATTTACCAGCGGCTCTGCGAATCCTGGGATCGTCTTCATTTATTACGGCAACGCCGTCTCCCCTAAGAGCCCTGAAAAGATCCCCCTTTTCTTCCGCCACCTCTTCCACACTTCTGAGACCCTCAAGGTGTGTCTCCCCTACGTTGGTTATAACCGCTATGTCCGGTTCAGAAATCTCGGCCAGCCTCTTTATCTCAAACCTGGTGTTTGTACCCATTTCCAGAACAGCGACATCATCTCTCTCCCTGAGTCTTAACAGGGTCAGCGGAAGGCCCACCAGGTTATTGAAATTTCCTTCTGTCTTCAAAGTGTTGAACAGAGTTCCCAGAATACTTCCAATCATCTCTTTGGTGGTAGTCTTTCCATTGCTACCTGTAACACCAACAATCTTAACACGGTGTTTAATCCTCCAGGAACGGGCAAGATCACCCAGGGACCTCAACGGGTCTTCAACTGCTATGATCGTTCTTTTGTCATCCCGTCTTTGATCTATTGGAAAGTCTCCCCTCACTATTGCCCCATGGGCGCCCTTCTCAAATGCTTGGGAGACAAACCGGTGTCCGTCGAAGTGCTCTCCCTTAAGGGCCAGGAAGAGTTCCCCTGACCCAATAGTCCGAGAATCGGTCGAGATTTCCTTGAAGGTGGATGAAAATGATCCCTGAAGAAGCCTGCCTCCGGTGATCTCCACGATTTCAGCCGCCGAGAATTTGTAATCGGACTCATCCATTGCGGGAGGATACTCTCTTTCCTCTTTCTGCTATGGCGTTTCTCGCCACTTCCCTATCATCGAAGGGGCTCTTTCTATGCCCCAGAATCTGATAATCCTCATGGCCTTTTCCAGCGATCAGAACAGTGTCCTGAGGCCCTGCCATACTAATGGCAAACTTTATTGCCTCACGGCGGTCGACAAAGGTTATGTATCCTTTCTGATAACAATTCAAGTTTGAATCGGTGGAAGAGTGTTCCCTTATCCCCAACTTTTTAATCCCTTCTTCTATTTCCCGAATTATGACCCTGGGATCTTCTGTTCGCGGGTTATCCGATGTTATTATGGACAGGTTGCTGTATTTTCCGGACACAGCCCCCATGATGGGCCTTTTGAGCCTGTCCCGATCTCCACCGCATCCAAAAACAGTAAGTATCCTCCCTGTTGAAAGGCGCTTCAAGGTTGTCAGGGTTCTTTCCAAGGCATCACTGGTGTGGGCATAGTCAACCACCACATTAATGCCTTCCCTGTTCCCTATCCTTTCAAATCTACCGGGGACCCTGTCCAGATTCTCTATCCCGGCCTTTATATGCTCCAATGATATGTTCTGGCTCACCCCTACGCCTGTAGCAGCCAGAATATTGTAGAGATTAAACTCTCCGATGAGAGGGGATCTCGCCTTGTAACTACCCACAGGAGTCTTAATCTCAGCAGATATGCCATCTAAAGAGAGCTGAGCATCTTCAGGGAAAATGTGGGCCTTGTTTCTAACCCCGTAATAGACGATATTTGCGGTCGTGACCTTTGCAAGTCTCTTGCCCGAAGGGTCATCCGCGTTTATTATGGCATGCGAGCCCCTTCCGTTGTTGCCTCCAGGCAGAAGCTCGTTGAAAAGCCTGGACTTGCAATTGAAGTAATTCTCCATGGTCTTGTGATAGTCCAGATGGTCTTGGGTGAAATTCGTAAATACGCCCGCATTAAACCGGATGGAATCCACCCGCTTCAAATCGAGTGCATGAGAAGAAACCTCCGCAACAACAGACGTGACCCCATCTTCCACCATCTCACTCAATATCCTCTGGAAGTCAAGGGACTCCGGTGTGGTTACGGATGCCGGGATTAATCTGTCCCCATAGCGATAGTTTATCGTACCTATGACCCCGGTCTTCAAACCTGCCGCTTTGAAGATAGACTCAATAAGATAGGCAGTGGTGGTTTTTCCGTTCGTGCCGGTGATACCTATCAATGTAACTTCAGAAGACGGATGGCCATAAAACTGAGCGGAAATCTGAGCCAGCGCCAGCCTGGAATCCGGAACAGAGACCACGGTAACGCCTTCCCTCTCCTTCGGCGTATCCTCCACAACAAGAACGGCAGCGCCTTTAGCAATGGCCTCGTCGATAAAACCATGGCCGTCAAACCTGCTTCCCGCTATGGCAACAAATAGAAAGCCTCTATCTATCTCTTTTGAATTATACGAGATACCGGCCACATCTAATGATCTCTCTCCTATAACCTCTTTTTTCTCTATTGTTTCGATCAAATCATCGAGTTTCATTGAATACACGTCTTCATCATAAAGGATGATCTATGAGGGCTGCTGAAACTTGATCCAGCACTTTGCCCCGGCCTTCACCGGACTTCCGGGTCTAAAGCTCTGTTCCATCGCCTTACCGCTTCCGATGATTCTTATATCTATTTTAGAGTCATGCATCAATCGAAGTACCTGTCTGATGCTCATCCCGGAAAAATCAGGCATGACAAACCGCTTCGATCGAGTGGTCCCGGAACTTCCTTTGACCTTCAGATTCTGTGACTTCCGACTGCCATACCCTTTCTTTGAAGGGGTGGCACTCCGTCGTGCAACTGCTTTGGTGGGTAAAACATCCAGATAATGCAGCGTTCTCTCTGCAATTGTCTTGAATACCGGTGCAGCCGTCTGTCCTCCATAGTAATTACCACTTGGTTCATCGATTACAACCAGTATTGCCACAACAGGATCATCAGCGGGGACAAATCCCATAAACGATGCGACATACTTGTTCTTCAAATAGCCACCCGACGATAGGTCGGCCTTTTGAGCTGTTCCGGTCTTGCCGGCTACTTCATAGCCATCCAGGGAAGCCGTCGTACCTGTCCCCCCCTTCAGGACTGTGCTTTTCAATATGTACGTAACCTCTTTAGCTGTCTCCTCGGATATGACTCTCCCAACTACCTGAGGCTTAAACTCCTTAATTACCGTTCCTCCGGGATTAACAATCCGTTTCACAACGTATGGTTTCATTAAACGGCCCTTGTTTGCAATAACAGACAACCCTGTTATCAACTGGATAGCTGAGACAGATATTCCCTGACCAAAAGAGATTGTATCAACAGCAATTCTGGACCATTTATCACAGGGCCGAACCAGACCCTGGGTTTCCCCGGGCAAGTCAATGCCCGTCTTTTTTCCGAAACCGAACTTCCGTATGTAGAGGTAAAGCTTTTTCTTTCCCAGTTCCTCTCCTATCTTGCCGGCACCTATGTTACTAGAAACTTTTACAATGTTTTTCACACTGAGCCAGGCATGGGGATGAATATCGTGGACAGTTTCTTTGCCGACACGGTAGCGTCCGTTTTCACAAAAAAAGATGTTGTTCCTGGATACGATGCCTTCTTCCAATGATGCTGCCAACAAAAAGACCTTAAAAGTTGAACCCGGCTCAAAACTGTCCGTAATTGCCCTGTTCCTCCACGCAGAGGCGGGATACTCCCAGAAGCAGTTGGGGTTAAACTGCGGATAAATGGCAACCGCCAACAATTGGCCATTTCGAGGATCCATTACGATAACAATCCCGCGTTTTGCCTTGGCCTTGATCATCCCTTTCTTCAGTTCTTCTTCCGCTAAATATTGAATCGTCTTGTCTATGGTGAGTATCAAATCATTACCCGTCAAGCCATCCCTCCGGCCTAATCCATTGCTGCAGATGAGCCTTCCCAAGGCATCCCTTTCAACCACCGAAAACGCAGCCTCTCCTTTGAGATAATCGTCGTACTGAAGTTCCAGGCCTTCCAACCCTTTAGGGTCCAACCCTACAAATCCGACAATACTCGCGGCAGTTTCACGGTTCGGATGAAACCTCTTGGATTCTCTAACAAAGCCTACACTAGCCAGTTTCAGGTCCTGTACCCTCATGGATTGATCCGGAGTTATCCTTCTCTTAATCCAGGTGAAGTGTCTATTGAGGGCAAATTTCCTTTTGAGCGCCTTTTCACTCATCCCCAGGATTGGCGAGAGTTTTCCGGCGTATTCAGATGCATTCGTTATCTTCCGTGGTTCAGCGTATATGGAATCTACATCTATGCTTACTGCCAGATCTTCCCTGTTACGATCATATATGGCCCCCCTGTTGGGCGCCACAGGTATGCCTCTTTTCTGTTGTCTATTGGCAAGTTCACTTAGCTCTTCATTTCTAAGTACATGAAGTTGATAAGCCTTGGCTGAAATAGTGATCGTCACTAGGACAAAACCCATCAAGACAAGAAGTATTCTAAGCTTCAGCCATTTTTTTGATTTGTCGTTCATTTTATTATGATGATTTGGTTTGGTTTCGGTGACGTCAGTCCTAGGTCTCTTCTCGCTATTCTCTCGATATAATGTGGAGATTTGAGGGTAGCGACCTCCAATTTCAGTTTCTTGTTCAACTGGAAAAGTTCTGTATTCGCCTTGTTTTCCCGGCCAATCTCATAGCCCGACTTAACAACCTGATTGCGGCACCATACGTAAAATAATAAAAAGACTACCACGAAAATCGTACTTATGACATAGGTTAACGTTAGCCTGGATTTTCCTGTCAGCCAATTTTTATAACGCGACGGCCTCCCGGCAATAATTCTTTCCACGAAACCTCCTTGGCCCTCAGTTTCGCATCAGAGTCGGTTGATCCGACATTCATATACGTTCAACAACTCTCAGCTTGGCTGTTCTCGATCTTGGATTCTTGTTTATCTCTTCCACAGAAGGGCGAACCGGTTTTTTAGTCAACACCTTTACCTTAGGTTCATTCCGGCATATACATTCCGGCATGTCAGGGGGGCATATACACACCCTCTCCAG
>JAUXHQ010000055.1 GCA_030621455.1 Deltaproteobacteria bacterium | reverse complement strand
TAACCGTCACGCTGAAGGGCCTTGTTCAGAGACCTTCTAATGCCTTCTTCATCGTCAACTATTAATAACCCGTTCATCATATTCCCTCCTTGGGAAAGCTCTTTTGTGTTGGGGCCTTTGAGAAAAGGGGCGCTAACAAGTTCTCAATCCAGAAATGAGCAATTTTTGGCAAGGTCAATGGAGTCATGTGGCAGGCAATTCAACCCGAAAGGTAGTCCCTTTGCCTGGTTCACTATAAACGAAGATACCACCATTATGCCTCTTCACAATCTCATGAGATATGTAAAGACCTAGGCCGGTCCCCTTTCCTACCTCTTTCGTCGTGAAGAACGGTTTAAATATATCCCTGATTATTGCCTGGGCGATCCCTTTGCCCGTGTCAAGACACTCAAAAATAACCCTGTCGGTCCTTTTATCAAACCTTGTCTTTAAGGTTATCTTTCCTCCATTATCTCTCACTTCCTCGATAGAATTCTTTATGATATTCAAGGATACTTGTCCTAGATTGGCGAAGTTCCCCTTAATCTCCGGAAGGTCTTCCTGGAAATCTTCTACTATGTCCTGGTCATACTTCTTGTATTGATTATATAGTACCCTCAGTGAATCCTTAACAACAGTATTCATATTTATTGATTCCTCATAATTATGGGTCTGACGTGAGATGTCCAAGAGGCTGCGAACGATTTCCTTGGCACGCGTCAATTCCTTCAATGTGAATTGAAGGTCGTCTATAATCTCTTCTTCATACTCTTCCTTGTTGTCCCTTTCTTCTAAGGATTCCACGGTAGATTGAACCAGGCTTGACACACTTGCAATAGGGTTATTTAATTCATGGGCTACGCCTGCCACCAATTGTCCAACGGCTGCCAGACTCTCTGACCGGATAAGCTGTTCCTGACTTCTTTCCTTTTCCAGCAAAGCTGCTTCCAATTCCCTTGTGCGGGTATACACTTTCTTCTCAAGGTTCCTGTTCAATTCTTGGATGATCGCATATGACCTCGCATTTTCCATGGAAATGCTGCTTTGATTTGCCAGGGTTTGTAACAACTCAAGGTCTTCAGAGGTATACAGGTCGCCAGACTTTTTATAACCAAGGCTGATGACACCCTTAACAGACCCTTCAAAGACCATTGGGACTACCAGACTCGCATGAAGGGAATCCAGTTCTTTAAGGCAATACGCCCTGTTTCCGATATCTACATCCCCTTCCTCAATGTTGTGTCTGAATACTTCTCTCTTCTGTTCCAGCAACACAGTGGACAGTGGACTCCCCTTATTTAAATTCATCAACCCTTTTATGTCCCTTTGATGTTTCCCCTTTGCGGCATAGACTTGAAAAGATTCTTTTTCCCCATTCCACAGTAAAATGGATACAGTACTCACATGCATAGAATTTATGACCGTGTCCATAATACGATTCGCTATTTTTTCAATGTCCAAGATAGATGTCATGGCTTGGCTGACGTCTCTTATTGTCTTGTGATAATCGTATTTACCCTTGAAGAAGATCCTATCCACAGCCACCTGGACCTTCTCTTTCATAGGTGCGAAGATAAATACGATAATCAGAAAGAGGAGAATAGAGAATATGAGGGATCCTGAAGCATCGCTCCGCCTGAACACGAAATTGAAAGTTACTATGGAAAGTGCATATAGCCCTGTTAGCAAGCCGGTCACTGACGAATAGATTATGCTTTTCCTGATGAGGAATTCCATGTCTAGAAGGTCGTGTTTCAGAACGCCATAAGCAAGGATTATCATGGGCACAAACCCGAAGTTACCAGGGGGATACATTTCTACGCCGCTTATTGGAACGGCATCGAGCAGTGCCAGTATGACCTGAATCCCGAACCCGAGAAAGGCATAGTTGATCTTGTTTCTACTAACGGGAGTCATTTCTTCCCCCATTTTTTCAACGAACAAATATAAACAGTACAAAAAGACGATAGAATTGATGGAAATGAAGAGATAGAAAAGGGGACCGCCCTTAGCAAAAAAACCAAAGTAATATCGGTGAGTACCAACGAGATAGTATTGTGATTGGGTGAAGAACATAAGAATAAAACTGAAGAGATAAGTTGCAGGGATCAGCCACTTCCTCTTCTTTACAGAAAGGAGAGTATATATGAAATGCAGATAAATGGGGATATTATAAACCACCAGTATGTGGTCATATCTGCTGATCTTAAGGGCCAGTTCTTCTCTTGGCACGATTGTCATCAGCATAACATCGATATTCAGGAAGGTTCCGATAATGCATAGACCGGCAAAAAGGAGATTGGTCTTTCTACCCCTGCCTTTTATCAACGCCAGTAAGGCCAAACCCAATGTTGTTAAAAGACCCAAGAAAGGAGGGATTGTATAAATGGAAAAGCCTTCACATACATCTATTAGGCTGTCTAACATTGGATTTAGGGGCACCTTTTATGCAACCTTAAAAATGGTTTACACTTTTCTTACTTGTGCGGTTACGCAAAAAGTTACAAGTGACTAAAGTTTGAAGTGAGCTAAAGTTAAGGTATTCTGCTTATTTTATAAACCGGATCTGGGTCAAAATCAGCTATGCCTTGGGGCGTATTCCTTAACTTTAGCTCACTTCATCCCCTGATCTCCGTGAACAGATATATTACACGAACGGTTATTTCGGTCTCGCCCCTATGCTTCCATCGTATTCTTGTCGTTTTTTTTTATCCTTTCCTTAAAATATTCTAATGTCATCCTCAGCCCTTGGTCAAGGGATACCTCAGGCTCCCACCTGAGTGAATTTCTGGCCTTGGTAATATCCGGTTGCCTGACTTTGGGATCATCTTCGGGTAAGGGTTCAAAGGTTATCTTACTCTTGCTACCTGTCAGATTCAGGATCTTCTCTGCAAAGTCGAGAATGGTCATCTCATAAGGGTTACCTATGTTAACAGGTGATGACTCATCAGACAGAAGGAGTCTGTACACCCCTTCAATTAGGTCTGAGACATAACAGAAGCTCCGGGTCTGCAATCCATCCCCGAACACTGTAAGTTCCTCCTCCCGTAACGCCTGACATATGAAAGCGGGCAATGCCCTCCCATCCCGCAGCCTCATTCTAGGGCCATATGTGTTGAAGATTCTGACAATCCTGGTCTCAATACCGTGATATCTATGATAGGCCATGGTCATGGCTTCAGCAAATCTCTTTGCCTCATCATAGACACCACGAGGGCCGACAGGGTTAACGTTTCCCCAATAATCCTCTGACTGGGGGTGAACCAAGGGATCACCGTAACACTCTGAAGTGGATGCCAATAAGAACCTTGCCTTTTTTGCTTTAGCCAGCCCCAAAGCCTTGTGGGTTCCCAGCGAACCAACTTTCAAGGTTTGTATGGGCAATTGTAAATAGTCAATTGGACTGGCAGGAGAAGCGAAGTGGATGATAAAATCGACATCTCCTTCTACATAGATATACTCTGTTACATCGTGCTTTATGAATCTAAAGCTGTTGTTACCAAATAGGTGGGCGATGTTATCCACATTACCGGTAATGAGGTTATCCATACATATGACGAAGTGGCCCTCTGCAATCAGCCGGTCACACATGTGGGAACCGAGAAATCCGGCTCCTCCAGTAATCAAGGTTCTCATACAAACTCCTTCTAATAACCATTCTTATCAATGAATCCTTTCCAGAGAGTCAAGTACATTATTTTGATGTCAAGGGTTATTGACCAGTTCTCGATATAGTACAGATCGTATTCAACCCTCTTCTCAATAGAGGTATTACCCCTCCATCCGTTTACCTGAGCCCATCCTGTCATGCCTGCTTTCATCTTATGTCTGAACATATACTTGGGGACATCTTTTTTCAAGTCATCAATCAGCCTTGGCCGTTCCGGTCTGGGGCCGACCAGACTCATTTCACCCTTGAGCACATTGAACAACTGGGGCAATTCATCGAGACTCGTTTTTCTCAAGAGGGCGCCAAATTTTGTCCTTCTGGGATCATCTTCGGAGGCCCACACAGGACCTGTCTCATCCTCCGCCCCCATCTTCATAGATCGGAATTTATAAATATTGAAGACCCTGCCATCAAATCCCATTCGTTCTTGGTTATATAAGATGGGCCCAGGCGATGTAACCTTGATAATCGTCCCTATCAAAACCATTAGCGGAGACAGGACTATAATAGCCGGTACAGAAGCGACTATATCAAACGTCCTTTTGAAGATCATGTTCCATCCATAGAGAGGGGAGTCACTCAAACTGATTATCGGAAGACCATCCAAGGTCTCAACACCACCCCGAAGTATAATGAACTGGTAGAGATCTGGCACGACCCTTATGTCTACCATCTCATCTTCAAGAAGTTTCAGGATTATCCCCAGTCTCAGGGACTCATCGAGGGGCATAGCTATTATCACCTGATCAATTTCATTATCCCTGACCACCTCTCGAACATCATCATAGAGCCCCAGGATCTTTTTCCTTTTGGTGACCTTCCCCACCTTTTCCGGATGTCTCGTCAAGAAACCGACAACCCTGAGACCCAGCTCAGGATGTCTTTTTATCCTGTCAGCCAATTTTTGCCCCAAATCCCCCGCCCCGATGATTAATACATGTCTGAGGTTGAATCCCTTCCTCCGAAGATACCGAAGGACCTCTCGAAACACGGCCCTTGACAGCACAAACATAAATATGTTTATCACCCAAAAATATATAAAGACCCCGCGAGAAAACTGATATTGCCTAACCAGGAAGGTAATGGAAATCAGGACTAATATGGACAGAGTGCAAGCCCTGACTAGATCGAATACCTCTTTGACCCGGGGCGATGTCCTCTTGGGTTCATATAAACCGAAGCCCTTAAATACAAAGACCCATATAGGTATTATCAGTATCAGCAAAGAAAGATACAGGCTGAAGGAGGGGATTCCCTTGTAAACCGGAACCAAATTAGAATAGAATCGAAGGTAATAAGAGGTTACCCACGAAAGGGAGAGTAAGACAATGTCTGTGAGTAACAACAAAGATTCAAAGAATTGACTGTGTTTTTTTAGCAATTCTTGACCCCCGAAATTTGAAGTACTTATCTTCAATAAAGCCCTTGATCCGTTTCTTAAATATAGATCGATCGAACCTTAGGGCGTGTTCCCTGATTTTCTCCTTGTTGAATACGTGAAACACTCTCTCAAACTTTCTGACGGCCTCAATCAGGGCCTCGGGGGTCTGTTCATAAAAGAAGAGCCCCGTTGGCGGTTGGTTGTTCACGTCAGGCTGCCGCTTGCTTTCTGTAGAGTGTTCAACCGGGATGACTGTCTCCAGTACTCCCCCCTTCCCATAAGCAATCACAGGTCTGCCGGAGGCCTGTGATTCCAAGGGCGTAATCCCAAAATCCTCTTCCCCGGGGAAGATAAAGGCCTTACACTTTGCGTAGCATTCTACCAGGACGGGATCTGGTTGCCAACCCAAAAAGTCGATGTTTCCTTCTGCAAGCCTTTTCAGTCTCTTTTCTTCCTGACCGGCGCCGATAATCTTCAGTGGCAGTCCCAGCTTATTAAAGGCATCGATAGCCAAGTCTACCCGTTTATAGGGAGCCAGAGCAGTAACCATCAAATAGAAATCACTATCGTCGTCGCATGGAGTAAACCTTGAACAATCCACCGGAGGATAAATAACCTCTGCCTCTCTTCTATAATGTTTCCGTATTCTCCCTGCCACATTTTCTGATATCCCGATAAATATATCAACTCTACCACTGCTTATTACGTCCCACATTCTCAGGTATGTGGAGAAAAGAGGCGTCAACATCTTTGGCAGACAACCTAACCTCTCTTGCCCGAAGTAAGAATGGTACATGTCCCATACATATCTCATAGGGGTATAACAATAGGTTACATGCAATGTGTCCGGCCTAGTTACTACTCCCTTTGCAACACAATGGCTGCTACTTAATACCAGATTGTAACCGCTCAAGTCAAATTTTTCAATCGCTGTTGGGAATAGCGGTAAATAATTCCTGTACTTCTTGGAAGCCAGGGGTAACCTCTGGATGAAGGAGGTTGTTACATTCATATCTTCTATGATCTTCGACATCTTACCTTTAATATGCAACAAAGTATACAGGTCAGCCTCGGGAAAGATCTCACAGAAGACCTCGAGACACTTCTCCCCCCCCCTCATCCCAGTAAGCCAATCATGAACTATAGCTACTTTCACCGATCATATCCCTTCGCCAGCAAACTACTACAGCAATCTCTTAACCTTTAAACTGACACCTTATCCATTGCCGGCCAGATATTCCCTGATCTCGTTCAACTTCTTATTAACTTCCCGCAACCTGGGCGCCAGGCTTTCACGCACATTGAAGTCTTGAATATCCTCCAAATCCCCGACTCTACTTAAAACATCATCCAGCTCTTCCCACGTGCGGTCCAGTTCGGTATTGAATTCCAAAGATGAGACCATAATGCCTTCCTTCCTGAACTCACCCAGGGTGACATCGAGATCGATTATCTCTCCCAGTTGCGGCACTATGGGAACGAGACCGAGCTTTTCATTAACATAATCGCCGAATGCCAGGGAGGAACTCGCTTCACCATGAACAATCACCGTGGCTGCGGGTCTCGGATCAAAATAATCGAGCCATTTCAATAGGCCGTCCCGGTCGGCATGAGCGGAGAACCCGCCTATAGTGTGGATATTGGCCCTCACAGTTACTTCCTCACAGAATATCTTCACATGCCTGGCCCCGTCAACGATAAGACGCCCTGTAGTACCCTGGGCCTGATATCCTACAAATACGACATGAGCTTCAGGGCGCCATAAGTTATGTCGCAGGTGATGTTTTATCCGGCCTGCATGGCCCATTCCGCTGGCTGCAATGATGATGGCCCCCTTCTTTATTTCGTTCAGGGCCATCGATTCTTCAGCCGAACGGCTGAAGTGCATCCCCGGGAATTCAAGGGGGTGATCACCGGTACGCAATTTGGCTATAGTCGCCTCATCAAAGCATTCCGGATGATTTGCAAAGATTTCCGTGGCTGAGATGGCCAGGGGACTGTCTACGTAAACGTCCATATGGGGTATCTGTTTTTCATGATAGAGTTCGTTTAAAACGTAAAGCACTTCCTGGGTACGCTCTACTGCAAAGGCTGGGATCACCACATTGCCGCCGTCCTGGTGGGCTGCAATGATTACCTCTTTGAGCTCCTGATAAGTACCTTTCTTTGACTTATGAAGGCGGTTGCCATACGTTGATTCAATAAAGACCACGTCAGCTTCCTTAATATAAGTGGGATTGCGGATAATAGGCTGATCAGTGCTTCCCAGATCCCCGGAAAAAACGAGCTTTACCTCACGGTCTCTTTCTTTGATCCACAACTCGATTATAGCTGAACCCAGGATGTGGCCCGCATCACTGAAACGGGCACGAAGGGCAGGGGAGAGGGTAACGTCTTTATCGTAATTCGTGGGCTGAAAATATCCCATAGAAGCTTCGGCGTCCTCTTGTGTATAAAGCACTTCAATAAGGCGTCCTCTGCCGGCGCGTTTTTTCTTCCGGTTGCGCCACCTGGCTTCAACCTCCTGTATGTGCGCACTGTCTGCCAGCATGATCTTGCACAAATCCGTAGTTGCCGTCGTTGACAGGATGACGCCGGAAAATCCGTGTCGCACAAGTTTGGGTATCAAGCCGCTGTGGTCGATATGGGCATGAGTAAGAAAAAGGTGAGTCACCGTTTTAGGGTCGTAAGGAAAATCTATGTAGTTGCGTTCCTCCAGCTGTCTCAACCCCTGAAACATACCGCAGTCCACCAGAATTTTTACTCCCTCAGCCTCAACCAGATAGTTTGAACCCGTAACAGTGCCTGCCGCACCCACACAAGTTACTTTCAAAGTTTTCTCCTTTATTTGTGGTCATAGTTTTGAACAATGAGGGTTGCTAGTGGGGTAGGGCCAACCTCTCGCCTTAATCCCAAGCTTTTTTATTTTTCCATTCGTCAGGTTTAAAACCTTCGCCTTTCAGGCGAAAAGCTTTAGCAAGTGACTATATGCCGGTGTAGGGGAAGTCAGATTTCAGGAGACAGAATATGATGAGCGCTCAGTCGATAATTAGCACGGAAAAGGACCATTACCATACACGTATTGCGATTCTGGTATGTCATGGGCGCGGGGGAACAATAAGGCAAGCTGTCCTGACTTCTGAATGCTTTAAGCGGCTTTATCCGAAATGACCGGCTTTCAGCGGGTGGTAGTTAGCGTCCAACCAGAAATGAAGTCTTCAGCAAGGAAGGCACAAACCAAGTTTCCAATTCAGAAATGAGGAAATTATTCTCTGAGCAAGGCCGTACGAGGGTTTTCGCCGAAGTATACATTAGCGTAGTCGCAGGCGGAAACCCGAGGAGAACGCAACTCAGGGGAAAAAGGGCCATTTCTGGATGGAAACTAATTAGCTTCTCTTCTTTTGTTCATAGGGTCTTGACGGGCTTTTCTCCATCTTCATTAACTGCTGCCTCTATGCCTTATCCCCGTCCCCCATTGAAATTTTAGTTCATCTCTCTCAAGGGAGATGAGAGTATATGAACCCTTTTCATTTCTCTAAAAACTCTTGAAGGGTCATATTATTGTAATGTTTATCTTTGATCTTACATTCCCCACCATAATTATTTCTTGGAGGGTATTTTTTTGGGTGGTAAAAAATGAATATAAGTCAACCCCATCTATCCATCCCTTGGATGTATAAACACTTCCGGCTTGACTTTC
>JAUXHQ010000246.1 GCA_030621455.1 Deltaproteobacteria bacterium | reverse complement strand
ACAAAGTGTAAACTACTTTTTAACCTTGATGAAAGATGCCTTTTTACGCATTGATTTTTATATTGCTCGTGCGCATTGTCGCGAATACTGGAGGATAGATATGAAAGATATGGTGGAAGTTGCTGTGAACGCTGCCAGGGAGGCCGGGAAAATCTTAAAAGAAAACTTGGGAAGGTCTCTTGAAATTGATTTCAAAGGTGAGATAAACCTGGTCACGGACGTTGACAGAATGTCGGAAGAAATAATTGTTGAGGCTATCAGGGATGAGTACCCGGATCATCAGATACTGGCGGAAGAGGGAAAAGGTCAAGAGAGCCCGTCTTCTTATAAATGGATAATAGACCCCTTGGACGGGACTACCAACTATGCCCATGGATATCCATGCTTCTGCGTCTCAATAGCTTTGGAAAAGGGACAGGATATCATGTTTGGTGTCATATACAATCCTGTATTGGAAGAGCTGTTTACTGCAGAAAAGGGGAAGGGGGCGTGGTTAAATGGCAGAGATATACAAATCTCTTCTGCCGACAGATTGACGCACAGTATGTTGGCAACCGGTTTCCCCTATGACATAAGAGAAAGTGAGAACAACAATCTTATTCATTTCAAAAACTTTATAACGAGGACCCAGGCAATTAGAAGACCGGGTTCCGCCGCTCTGGATCTGTGCTATGTTGCTATGGGGAGGTTTGATGGTTTTTGGGAACTTAAGCTATCACCCTGGGATGTTGCTGCCGGCAGTTTAATTGTCAGGGAAGCCGGGGGGATGGTGACGGATTTTAAAGGAGGAAATTTTGACATCTATTCTAAAGAGATCCTTGCCAGCAATGGAAACATTCACCATGAAATGGTTCAGGTGTTAAGGACAGGGCTATCCTGACTCTCATTAATTCTTTCCCTCTGTTATTCTTCTTATCTTATCCGGCGTAATACCTGCTACCCTCACTAGCTTTGTTCGGGATTTAAGGCCTCCGATAATTTCCACCTGTGATTTGCCGATACCGAGTTCCTTTGCCAGAAGACCGGTACAGGCCTTATTTGCCCTACCCTCAATGGGAGGAGAGGTGACCCTCACTCTGAGGGCGTCTCCTTTAAGCCCTCTGATTTCATTCCTGGCTGATCTGGGTTGCACCCAAATCTCAAATACGACCCCACGATCAGTTTCGTTGACGCGTAACACTGTGCTCAGCCATCCTTTTCAATCTCTTCTCTTTCAATATCCAGCATCTTGAGATGGGTTTCTATTAAGGACCTCATAGCGGAATCAAATTGCATCCTTTGTTTCTTTAGGTCAAGGATTCCATTCCTAATGTTTGCCAATTCTTGATTGGCCTTCTCAATAATTTTCTCTGATTTTATCTCTGCCTCAGAAATAATCAATCCTGCCTCTTTCTGTGCATTCAACTTCATGTCCTCTGCTATTTTCTGGCTCGCGACAATAGATTCACTAATATGTTTCTCCCTCTCTTTATACGCGTTTAGTATGTCCTCCTTATCCCCAAGATCCTCTTTCAGAGCGTTATTTTCTCCTATTAAGTCTTCCATCTCGTTGGATATAAGCTCCAAAAAGAACGCCACTTCTTTCCTGTCGAATCCCCTGAACCTGACCTTGAACCGATGCTGCTCAATATCCAGCGGGGTAACTCTCATTCCCCTTCCCTCCCTTATCATCTATTCCTTTCGTAAATTATCCTCAAACCTTCCAGAGTCAAGTACTCGTCAACATCATCGATCGTCTCCGATACTGATGCGATGAGAGAGGCCAATCCTCCTGTGGCAATGACCCTGGGGTTCGATTTAACCTCCTTTTTTATTCTTCCTACGATGCCATCCACTAAGCTTGCATAGCCGAAAACAATCCCCGCCTGCATACTAGTCACAGTATCCTTGCCGATGACCGACTTGGGCTTCACCAATTCAACATGGGGAAGCTTGGAGGCCCTCTGGAATAAAGCCTCACTGGAGATCGTGATCCCCGGGGTAATAGCCCCTCCGTGGTATTCACCATTCCCCGATATATAATCGAAGGTCGTGGCAGTTCCAAAGTCTACGACAATAACGCTCTTCTTGTATCTTGTATAGGCGGCTACTGCATTGACTATCCTATCTGCACCAACCTCCTTAGGATTGTCGTAGTATATGGGCATCCCTGTCTTAACCCCCGGTTCTACAACCAGTGGCTTAAGGTTGAAGTATTTTTTACATAACTCTTCAATGGTCGTAAGCAGGGGAGGGACAACGCACGAGATGGCTACAGCCGTGATATCACTTAAGGTCATCTTGCTGGAGAAGTAGAGATTTGAAATCAAGATTCCGTACTCGTCCACTGTACGTTCTTCTTCTGTCCTGATTCTCCAATCATGGACAACTTTATCCCCATCAAAGACCCCTATTACAGTGTTGGTATTTCCGACATCAATAACCAGTAACATCTATTCTTTTCTCCTATACATCCGAGTAAGATGACTTCCAAAAAAGCCTGGCATGAAGCGCACAGAGATGGGAGCTACCCGGCATCCTCCATGCTTACGATATTCATGCTTATATCGCAGGCCGTGGCTGAATGTGTGAGTGCCCCCACTGATATAAGATCAACACCGGTTCCGGCAACGTCTAATATAGTATCAAGGTTTATTCCCCCCGATGCTTCCACTATGGCCCTCTTTCCTATAATCCGTACTGCTTCCTCCATCTCCTTTGTGTTCATATTATCCAACATGATAACTTCAACACCGGACGAAAGGGCTTCTCTCACTTCACTGAGATCCTTGACCTCAATTTCTATCTTGAAGGTGTGAGGGATGCTGGATACGGCCCGGGTAACAGCCTGGCGAATGCCACCGCAGACTTTGATATGATTGTCCTTTATCAGAACCCCATCAAATAGACCACTACGATGATTCCTTCCACCACCCATCTTGACGGCATACTTTTCAAGGGCCCTCCAACCAGGTGTTGTTTTCCGCGTATCTACGACTTCTGCGCCGTAATCCTTGATTGTCCGCACATACTTGTGGGTCAAAGATGCAATACCTGATAGACGCTGGAGGAAATTCAAGGCAACCCTTTCTCCACGGAGCAGATTCACCACATCGCATGAAATCTCAGCAATTAGGCTGCCACCATTCACATGGTCGCCATCTTTGAAGAGTTTATTGAATGCTACTCTGCGATCCAGGAATGTGAAGACCTTGTGGAATGTGTCAATACCTGCCAGAATCATCTCCTCTTTTGCCACCACCTGGGCTTTCCCTTGCACACCAGGTTCAACTGTAGATGAAGTGGTGACATCTGCAATACCTATATCTTCATCGAGTGCGAGTTTTATCAATCTATCAGTTTCAAACATTGGATTTTTGGCATCTTTCATACAGCATCAAAAGTAGTTTACACTTTATTTGTATCGCTTCAGGTGTCAGTGTTCAGGTTTCAGACCTTGTGTTTTTCTTTCCTGACACCTGACACCGAAAAGCCATGTGTGGG